>CAZYNA010000016.1:0-36643 GCA_964648775.1 uncultured Proteiniphilum sp.
AGCAAAAAAAGTTATACGGCCAAGTATTTGAGGGAGGAGTTGAAGTGAGTTGAAAGTGTATCTACTTTAATTTTACAATTAAAAGTATTTGGAATTATCAACTTTTTTGAAACATCTTTGTTTTAATAGTAGATTAGTGTTTAAATATCAGAAAATTAACTCCTGAGTTTAAACATCGAACGTTAAAAATAAGATTGCAATGAACATTTAAAGAAACCCTTTGTTTACTCTTTGATAAATGACGTTATTAAGAACAGTTTTAAATTATAGATATTAATGGCAAATATTACATTTAAGGGAAATCCCGTGCATACAACAGGTGAGCTACCGGCAGTTGGAGCCTCAGCCCCTGATTTCAGCTTAGTTAGCAGTGAGCTTTCTGAAGTTAAACTTTCGGATTACAAAGGAAAAAATGTTGTACTAAACATATTCCCGAGTTTGGATACCGGCACTTGCGCCGCATCCGTACGCCGATTTAACAAAGAAGCTGCAGCACTGGATAATACTGTGGTACTTGGAATATCTGCCGATTTACCTTTTGCAGCAGGAAGGTTTTGTTCTGCTGAAGGTATAAAGGATGTTGTAACTCTTTCTAACTTCCGCGATGTTGCTTTTGCAAAAGACTACGGATTGCTTATGACAGACGGTCCTCTGAAAGGATTGCTTGCCCGTGCAGTTGTGGTTGTTGATCCGGAAGGGAAAGTAGCTTACACGGAGCTGGTTCCTGAGATTGCACATGAACCAGATTATCATTCTGCAATCAACTCGATAGTGTAGTTTGTTTCATGAAGATTGTGTTAACAAGGATGGTCTGCGAAGTGATTCGCGGACCTTTCGCCTTTTATAACCGTGCACTTAAAACAATCTGCTGGTAATCAGTGTTTATGATATAGGCTTACAAACTAAATTACATTATTTATGAAAAAAGTAATAGGGATTATACTAATTATCGGAGCAATTGTTCTTGGATACCTTGGAATAACTGACCTAAACTCAAGCTCCTCATCTGTGGAGTTGCTGGGAATGGAAATTACAGCAGAGGACAAAAGCGCAAAAGAAATGGCCTATGTAAAGATAGGACTTGGTGTTGTTGCCTTAGTTGCCGGAGTTTATCTGATTGGTCAGAAAAAGAAATAATTTATTTTTTTCGTTTATCAACTAACTTAAATTGAGAGGTTAATTCTTTCAATACAGGTTTCTTTTTCCTAAATTTGTAGTTTATTTACAGAATATACTATCACCTTCTCTATGGCAAAAAGAAAAAGGAAGAGATCTTCCGCATCCAAAAAAAAGCATTACGCTTTGCTCGAATTCCTTAAGAGCGAGCGTACTCATTTTATATTGGGTGTGATTATATCGTTTGCCGGCATTTTTATGCTGCTGGCAATAATTTCATTCTTTTTTACAGGTGCCGCCGATCAAAGTAAAGTAAACAATGTTTCGTTTTGGGAGCTGGTTCGGTCTTCTACTCATGAGGTGGAAAACTGGACAGGTGCCGGCGGTGCTTTTATTGCCGAAAGATTGGTTAATGAGTGGTTTGGACTCTTCTCTGCTTTAATTCCTGTATTTTTTATTTATATCGGACTACGATTAATGAAGGTGTCAGACTTTTCATTTATAAAAGCGCTGTTTATTACTGCATTCGGACTGGTTGGCGGTTCCATTGCAAGTGCTTTTATTCTGAACAGGCTGTTTCCAAACAGTCACATTAAATGGGGCGGTGCACATGGAAATCAGATTGAGGAGTTTCTGGAAAGCAGCATAGGCTGGCCGGGGATTGTGCTTCTGATCATTCTTTTTATTGTGATTATTGTTGTCTTTGTCAGAAAAAGCTCGATGTATAAAATGCAGGAGACTCTGATTAACAGCAAGCCTTCGTTTGCAAGATCTGAAGACAATATAGATATTAAAGTTGAGTCTTATCCTGAGGAAACTGAAGAAAAGAAACCGGGTATTTTTAAGCGATCACTTTCTTTTTTAAAAAGCAGACTGTCGGAGGGTGAATCTGAACAGGATGATAGTATTGTTGAGAGTGCGGATGAATCACCTGTGAAGGGTGCAACGAAAACTGTGGCTAAAACAGCGACTGTGGCTGAAGCGAAAGTGGATGTTGAGCCGGATGAGGACTTTGAAGTTTTTGTTCCGAAAGAGGATGAAACTGCTCCACCACTACACCCTAATGAGGAGTTTAAGGGTAAATCCGGTGACAATATTCTTAGCAACGGACTAAAAGAGAATTATGATCCGAGGAAGGATCTATCTTCATATAAGTTTCCGCCTCTCAACCTGTTGAAGGTTTATAACACAGGCAACAGGGCGGTGAATATGGCTGAGCAGAATGAGAATAAGGATAAGATTATTCATACGCTCAGAAACTATGGGATTGAAATAACATCAATCAAGGCAACGGTGGGTCCAACCATCACTCTTTATGAGATTGTACCTGAAGCAGGTGTAAGAATCTCTAAAATAAGGAACCTGGAGGATGATATCGCTCTGAGCTTGTCTGCATTGGGTATCAGAATTATAGCACCCATGCCGGGCAAAGGTACTGTGGGTATTGAGGTTCCGAACAAGGATCCGCAAATTGTATCGATGCACTCAGTGCTTTCGTCGAAGCGTTATCAGGAATGCGACTATGAACTGCCTGTTGCATTGGGAAAAACTATAACCAATGAGGTTTTTATATTCGACCTCACAAAAATGCCCCACCTTCTTGTGGCAGGTGCTACGGGTCAGGGTAAATCTGTTGGACTAAACGCAGTTATCACCTCATTATTATATAAGAAACATCCGGCAGAGATGAAAATGGTGTTAATTGACCCTAAGATGGTGGAGTTTAACCTGTACAGGGCGATTGAGAACCATTATCTTGCTAAACTTCCGGATGAGGATAAGCCTATTATCACAGATGTGTCGAAAGTAACGCAAACGCTGAACTCGCTCACGAAGGAGATGGACGACAGGTATGAGTTGCTTATGAAAGCGCATGTACGAAATATTAAGGAGTATAACGAGAAGTTTACCAAACGTGTGCTTAACCCGAACAACGGACACAGATATCTGCCTTACATTGTTGTTGTTATTGATGAGTTTGGTGATTTGATAATGACAGCGGGAAAAGAAATTGAGATGCCTATTGCACGTATTGCACAAAAGGCACGAGCTGTTGGTATGCATATGATTATTGCAACTCAGCGACCAACCACTAATATTATTACGGGTACCATTAAGGCTAACTTCCCGGCAAGAATGGCTTTTAGGGTTACTTCGCAAATCGACTCACGCACAATTCTTGATATGAGCGGAGCTAATCAGCTGATTGGAAGGGGTGATATGCTATTCTCGCAAGGGAGTCAGCTCACCAGAATTCAGTGTGCGTTTGTTGATACTCCGGAGCTTGATGATATCACCAAATTTATTGCAAAACAACAGGGATACGATACTGCTTATCCGCTTCCTGAAGTGCATGATGAGGCTGAGGCTATTCCTGGTGCGGTGGATCTGAACGACAGGGATGTGTTGTTTGAAGAGGCGGCGCGACTAATTGTGGTTCATCAGCAAGGTTCAACATCGCTTATTCAGCGTAAGTTCTCTATTGGATACAATCGTGCAGGAAGACTTATGGATCAGCTTGAAGCAGCCGGAATTGTTGGAGCTGCGCAGGGGAGCAAGCCGAGGGAGGTATTTATTATGGATGAGTACTCTCTTGAAAAGCTATTGAACTCTATGAATTAGAGGAAGGGGACTTTAGGTTGGGGCTTGAAACTTGAAGTGAGACAGAAGATTGAGGAAGTATTGCAATTAAACCGGTCAGGGGTTTTTATGTCTATATGTTAAACAAATTCGATAAACAATGAAAAGAATCATATTTATATTAGCATTTGCATTTACAGCATTTTTAGTTTTAGCCCAGAATTCGGCTGAGGCTAAAGCACTGCTAGACAAAACATATAACAGCTATATTTCTTCCGGCGGCATAAAGCTGACATTTAATACTGCTTATATTGGTGCCGATGGCAAAGAACAGGGCTCACAAAAAGGTGAAGCATTTATTAAAGGTGATAAGTTCAGACTGGAAATGGATGAAATGAACGTTTGGTTTGATGGTAAAACGCAGTGGGTGCTTATGAAAGATATTGAGGAGGTGAATGTGAGTAACCCTACCAACAATGAACTTGCATCAATTAGTCCCCTGGCTCTTTTGGGAATCTACAAAGAGGGTTATGTGCTTGATGCACCTGTTAAAGATACTATTGATGGTTTGGAGGTATCAGTTATTAAAATGACGCCAACTAAAAATAACAATGATTTTAAATCGATATCGGTGGCAATAGACAGTAGCCGGAACAGTATTATTCAGGTTACACTGACAATGCAGAATAACACACAAAACAGGATTAATATAACTAACTACAACTCAAACTATAAATTTGCCGATAATGAATTCAGCTTTAATATAGCTGATTATCCGGGAGTTGAGGTTGTGGATCTCAGATAATAATAATTCTCAAACAGATGATATGTTTTCTATTTACTTTGAATAGATAAACATAATATCAGTTTTATATAAATGTATATATTTGTAACTTTGATAGCAAAAATAACAACAAACATAATAATATGAACGAAAAAGTGAGGTGTCTGATCCTCGGATCAGGTCCGGCCGGCTATACTGCCGCAATTTATGCTGCTCGTGCAAATCTTGAACCTGTGGTTTATGAAGGATTGGAGCCCGGCGGACAGTTGACAACAACAACTGATGTTGAAAATTATCCCGGTTACCCGGAAGGTATAACCGGTCCGGAGATGATGGAAGATTTTAAAAAACAGGCACAGAGATATGGTGCTGATGTGAGATCGGGAAGAGCTACGGCGGTTGATTTTTCGACCCGCCCGCTGCAGGTTACAATTGATGGAGAGAAAGTTATTGAATCTGACACAGTAATTATTTCTACCGGTGCTACGGCCAAATACCTTGGACTTGAGGATGAGACCAAGTATGCGGGACAAGGCGTTTCGGCCTGTGCTACATGCGACGGTTTTTTCTACAGAAAGAAAAAAGTAGCAGTTGTTGGTGGTGGTGATACTGCATGTGAAGAGGCTACATATTTATCGGGACTTGCAGATAAGGTATACATGATTGTAAGAAAACCATATTTAAGAGCTTCGCAAATTATGCAGGACAGAGTTATGAATAATCCTAAGATTGAGATTCTGTTTGAACATAACGCAGTGGGACTATTTGGTAACAACGGTGTTGAAGGCGCTCACCTGATTAAAAGAATGGGTGAAGCTGATGAAGAGAAAGTGGATATAGAGATTGATGGTTTCTTCCTTGCTATCGGGCATCAACCAAACACTGAGATATTTAAAGATTTTATTGATCTGGATAATGTAGGATATATCAAAACAGATCATCCAAGCACAAAAACAAATATTGAAGGTGTATTTGCATGCGGTGATGTTGCAGATCCTATATACAGGCAAGCAGTAACTGCGGCAGGCACAGGCTGTAGGGCAGCTATGGATGCGGAACGCTACCTATCTGAGAAAGGCCTGTAAAAAAGATTTATAATAGTATGTAATAGTATTTTAACTTTTACGAGAGAATAATGTAACGGCTTCTGTCTTTTTTAAGATAGAAGCTGTTTTTTTATATAAAATAAGTCCATAAAAAAGTAGCATGTATATTAAGTATATTAATTACACTTAATAAAAAGATCATTATGGTTAATTTATTTTAATATGATATATTAACTTGTTAAGTCCACTCAACTTAATAATTTTATTGATTATATTTGCAGACCATTTTAAAAAGTTAAGCAGATATGCACTAGATATTTAGACAGAACGAAAAATATACCTAGAATTTTAAAATCAAAAGCTCAGTTAATAAACCATTATAATATAAAAACTATTAATATCAATTATTATTTAAACGAGAGAATGAAATGAAGAAAAACAAACAGATTGGTTTTAAAGGCTTAATGACTCTTTTTTTAAGTTTCATCGCCTTTTCTATTTCCGCTCAATCCGTTACCATTACCGGAACTATTACTGATGATACCGGTTTTGAGGTTATCGGAGCAACCGTGATCGTTGAGGGCGATGCTTCTAAGGGTACTGTTACTGACATTGACGGCAGATACACATTAAGTGATGTGCCTGCTGACGCTACACTGCAGATCAGCTATGTTGGTATGAGAACTCAACTTATCCCTGTAAATGGAAGAAGCACCATCGACGTGGTATTGGCAACAGACACCGAACTTCTGGACGAGGTTGTTGTTGTTGGATATGGTACTCAGAAAAAAGTGAATGTAACAGGTGCAGTTTCTGCAATTGACTCTAAGGCTCTTGAGGCCAGACCTGTACAAAACGTTTCTCAAGCACTTCAGGGAGTTATACCGGGGTTGAACCTTACTCAAACAAACTCTGGTGGTACTCTTAACAGCCAGATGAGCATCAATATTCGTGGTGCTGGTACAATTGGTGATGGCTCAAGTTCTTCTCCACTAATTCTTATCGATGGTGTAGAAGGGAACCTTAATGCTATTAACCCCGCTGACATTGAAAGTGTATCGGTTCTTAAGGACGCTGCCTCATCATCTATTTATGGAGCACGTGCAGCATTTGGTGTTATTCTTGTAACTACCAAATCGGGAAAAAGCGGAAGAACAAACGTTTCGTATCAGACTAATATACGTTTCTCGGATGCCAATCAGGTGCCTGAGATGCTTGATTCATACAGATTTGCTCAGTATTTTAACGAAGCTGCCAGAAACTCCGGCCAGGGAGCAATTTTCTCAGAAGACGCACTTCAGAATATTTTGGATTATCAGGCTTACCAAAACGGAACTTTCACAGGTCAGCTAACAGACGATAATAGAGACGCTGTTATGTATGGAACTACTGCAGGAAGTAACGAAAGATGGTTACTTTACGGTGGTGCAAATGGTAACACCGACTGGTTTAAAGAAATGTACAGAGAGTGGGTTCCATCGCATGAACATAACTTAAGTGTAAGTGGCGGTTCTGATAAAGTTACATATCTAATAAGCGGAAACTTCCTTGATCAACAAGGTCTTATCAGACACGGAAGTGATAATTTCAACCGTTATTCATTAAATGGAAAGATTTCAGCAAAACTGGCTGATTGGGTTACATTGAACTACAATAACCGTTGGGTACGTGAAGAGTATTCAAGACCTTCTTATATGACCGGTCTGTTCTTCCACAATATTGCAAGACGCTGGCCTACAAACCCAGTATTAGATCCTAATGGTAACTACCTTGAAGGAAACGAGATTCTTCAGATGAGAGATGGTGGTGTTGACAAAGATGAGAAAGATTATCTGTATCAGCAATTACAGTTTGTGTTTGAACCTGTTCAGGACTGGTTTATCAGAGCTGAAGGTAACTATAACACAGTTAATCGCTTTAACCATTGGGATGTATTACCTATTTATGGATATGACACAAACAATCAACCTTTTGCTGCTCCATGGCAGGGAGGTGACTCGGGTAGCTCAAACGTTTCTGAGTATGGATACAAAGAGAATTTTGCTTCTGTAAACTTATACTCAGATTACAATTTTACACTTGATAACTCACATAATTTTACAGTGCTGGCCGGTACTAATATCGACCTGATGAAAACAAGAAGTCTAAGCGCATCTAAAAGAGACTTAATAACTCCTCTTGTTCCTACAATTAATACTGCAACGAACCCAACGCCAAGTGTATCAGGTGGATATGGACACTGGGCTAACCTTGGTTTCTTTGGTAGAGTAAACTATAACTATGCAGAGAAATATCTGTTTGAAGCTAACGTGAGAAGAGACGGTTCTTCAAGATT
This sequence comes from uncultured Proteiniphilum sp., assembly GCA_964648775.1. GTDB lineage: Bacteria > Bacteroidota > Bacteroidia > Bacteroidales > Dysgonomonadaceae > Proteiniphilum. The sequence goes on from CAZYNA010000016.1 coordinate 7,862, forward strand.
TATTGGCGATCAAAGATGGGGTACTTTCCCTTCATTCTCTGTTGGTTGGAATATAGCGAATGAGGGTTTCTTTGAGCCATTGGCTGACAAAATAAGTATGTTGAAGCTTAGAGCTTCTTGGGGACAGTTGGGTAATATGAATACAAATGCTTGGTATCCATTCTTCCTTTCAATGCCTGTTAGCTCAAGTGCAGGTAGCTGGCTTGTTGACGGAAGAAGACCTAACATCTCAGCTCAACCCGGAATTGTGAGCTCTTTGATGACTTGGGAAACTATTCAATCTTGGAACATTGGTTTGGATTGGAACGCATTAAACGGTCGATTCACTGGAGCATTTGACGTGTTTAAGAGATCAACTAAAGATATGATCGGACCTGCTCCTGAGCTTTCTTCGATTCTTGGTACAGGAGTACCCAGAGTGAACAATGCTGACATGGAGTCGTATGGTTGGGAACTTGAAGTTAATTGGAGAGATATGATTCAGGATTTCTCGTACGGCGTGAAACTTGTACTGTCTGACGACCAGCAAAAAGTGACAAGATATCCTAATGATTCATATAGCTTAGGCAGCTGGTATGCAGGTCGTATGAACGGAGAAATCTGGGGATATACTACAGCAGGTATTGCAAAATCTGATTCAGAGATGCAGACGCACCTTGCAAACAACAGACCATCATGGGGCAGCAACTGGGCAGCAGGTGATATAATGTATAAAGACCTGAATGGTGACGGAGTTGTTAATAATGGAGCTAACACTTTGGATGACCATGGAGACTTAACTATTATCGGTAACTCTACACCAAGATACAAATTTGGTATAACTCTTGATGCTGCATGGAGAGGATTCGACATTAGAATGTTCCTTCAGGGTGTTGGTAAAAGGGATTATGTACTTGGTGGTGCATACTTCTGGGGAGCTGATTCAGGTGGTATGTGGCAGTCGGCAGGATTTGCTGAGCACTGGGATTTCTTCCGTGATGAAGATAACCCGCTTGGAGCTAACCTGGATTCGTACTATCCAAGACCACTTTTTGGAAACAGCAAAAACATGCAGACTCAAACAAAATATCTGCAGGATGCATCATACCTGAGAGTTAAAAACCTTCAGGTTGGTTATACTCTTCCAAGTAGTCTGGTTCAGAAAGCTAATATTCAGAATGTTCGCTTATATGTATCAGGAGATAATTTATTGACTTTTTCAGATATTACCGGTGTATTCGATCCTGAATTACTTGGTGGTGACTGGGGTGCAGGAAAACTATATCCTTTAAGTAAAGTTATCTCAGTAGGTTTAAATATTAACTTCTAAAACAGGAACATTAAAATGAGAACAAGTTTATACAAATATATATTTATTTTATTAGGGGTTATTGGAATTGCCCTCTCTTCCTGCGAAGAGTTTCTGGATAGGGAACCGCTGGATCAGATCGGACCAAATCAATTCCTTAACTCTGAGAACGACTTAGCATCGTTCCCAATTAACTATTACACTTCTATTTTCTCCACACATGGTGGATGGAATGTAGGAATAGCATCTTTAGATAATCATACCGATAATCAGGCAACTGCAGATCCTAGTTTGACATACTATGAGCCGGGATTCCGACTTGTACCTCAAAATGGAGACTTAGGATTTGGCACTATCAGAGCATTTAATTTTTTCCTGCAGGAAGCCCTTCCAAAAAGAGCAGCAGGTGAGCTTACTGGTAACACGACAAATATTGATCACTATATTGGTGAAGTATATATGTTGAGAGCAATGGCTTATTTCAACAGACTTAAAACATATGGTGACTACCCTATTGTTACTACAGTTCTTCCTGACCAGGAAGAGGTATTAGTTGAAGCTGCAAAGCGTCAACCAAGAAACCTTGTTGCGCGTCAGATCATTTCTGACCTTGATTCAGCTATTCTTCTTATGCAGAATGGCGTTTCTAACAAAACAAGATTAACAAAAGATGCCGCATTACTTGCTAAGTCGAGAGTGGCTTTATATGAGGCTTCATACCTGACTTACCACAGAGGTACTCCACGTGTTCCCGGTGAACCTGGATGGCCTGGTGCTGATATGAGCTACAATAGTGGTTTCTCTATCAATCTTGATCAGGAAATAAACTGGTTCCTTGACCAGTCAATGGATGCTTCAAAGCAGATTGCTGACAAAATTACACTTACTGAAAACTCAGGAGTAACCGAACCTCAAAGTCTTTCTGGTTTTGACGGATGGAACCCATACTTTGATATGTTTTCTGACAGAAATATGGGACAGTATGATGAGATCCTTTTCTGGCGCCAATATGATCTTGCACTACAGATTACTCACGGTGTAACTATTTATATTGAAAGAGGCGGTAACACTGGATTAACTAAAGGTTTTGTTGATGCATTCCTAATGAAGAATGGTCTTCCGATCTATGCATCAGGTTCAGGATATCAGGGCGATGTATTTATCTCTGATATTAAAGAGGGACGTGACGAACGTTTGCAAATGTTCTTATATGATGAAGAGGACCGAGTACATCTTAAGAGTGACTCTGCATTCTTTAATGCTCCTCTGATTATCAACTTGAAAGAGGTTAGAGACGTAACAGGTTTCCGCTCTAAGAAATTCATGAGCTTTGATCCGTCTGAAGCACCGGGTTCTGACTTAACATGTACAGCCGGATCTCCAATTTTCAGAGCAGCTGAAGCTTATCTGAATTATATTGAAGCTTCTTACATGAAGAATGGAACAATTAATGGTGATGCTGACAGATACTGGAGAGCATTGAGAACAAGAGCCGGCATTGATTCTGATTACAACAAGACTATTGCTGCAACAGACATGACGATTGAAGGTAAAGGCGACTGGGGTGCTTACTCTGGTGGTGCTTTAGTAGACCCGACTCTTTATAACATCCGCCGCGAACGCAGAGCTGAATATGTAAGTGAAGCTATTCGCTTTGACGACTTGATGAGATGGAGGGCAATGGATCAGGTTAAAAACTATATTGTTGAAGGATTCAACCTTTGGGACGAAGCTTACAAGAATACAGTATATACTGACCCAAAACCAGGTGAAGTTACAAGTGCAGGTTTAATTGACGATGGAACTTCAGATGCTAACGTATCAAGCAGAGAACTAAGTAAATATCTGCGTCCTTACCAGATATTGAACTCGCCTACAAATACTGTATTTAATGGTTACAACTGGTCTGAGGCTAACTACCTTTCACCAATACCATTCAGACAAATGCAGCTGGCTTCACCAGATGGTTCAGCAGATAATTCTAATCTGTATCAGAATCCATACTGGCCTTCACTTCCAAACACACCAGCTGAAAGATAAAATAATTAATACTTTCGTACATTAAAAAAACCGCTCTATGACAGGGCGGTTTTTTTGTTTTTTATACAACAGCTTTAATATGATTAAAATTTATGTTACTTTTGTATATAACATTCTTTTACACAAACAACATTCATGAAGATAAACTTTTTCACAATTATAATGCTATTTATTAGCCTTACTTTATTCGCTCAGCATCCTGAAGGAGCATATATTAACGGAGAGGATTCGATTGTTTTTAGTGGCGATAATGTAGTATTCAGAATAAGTGGTTTTACAGGTTTAACTTCGGCACAGGCAGGTGAAGGGAAGTATGAGATTATAGATGATTTTCTAATTATACACACTTCGGAATATTCGGGCGATAAATCATCTTATGAAAAGGTTGATGGCACAAAAAGAGATACGTGTGTTGTGGTTGTAAATGGTGTTAGCGGATATCCTGTGCAGGGAGTTCTGGTGGAGTCAAGAAATAAATCAAATAAAGTTACAGGTGCACAGGTTACGGGGAATAATGGGCAAGTAATGTTGCTTAACTTAGAAAAGACAACAGCTATTTCTGTTACATCAATGGGGTATAATTCAATCAGATTCGATTATGAACCCGGGAGGGATTATAATGTAACAATTGCAGCTAATGATATAATTGAAAACAAAACTGTAGTTTTCAAAATTAACAGAATTAATGATGATTCGGTTACTCTGTTGTTGCTGTCTGATGATTTTAATGCAGGCAAAGATATTGAGAAGGGTTTGAGCAGACTCGACAAAAGGGCAAGAAGGGGAAATATTATTCCCAAATTATATACCAAAGAGGAAACCTCTTTCAGAAGATAGTTAGCTACTCAACAGCTTTTTAACCATATCTGAAATTGCACGACCTTCTGCTTTACCGGCAAGCTCCTTTGTTGCAACTCCCATTATTTTACCCATATCTTTCATGGATGAGGCGCCGGTTTTGCTAATTATTTCTTTTAGTTCTGCCTCCAGTTCTTCTGCAGAAAGCTGCTTAGGAAGATATTCCTGAATTACATTTATTTGTGCTGTTTCTGCTTCAGCCAACTCAGGTCTGTTCTGATTTGTATAGATTTCAGCACTATCTTTGCGTTGCTTAACCATTTTCTGAAGGATTGCGGTTATCTGCTCGTCGCTAAGATGATTTTCTGCTCCTTTTGCTGTTTTAGCCTCTATAAACTCTTTTTTGATTCCTCTTAAGGTATCGAGCTTTACTCTATCCTTTGCGAGCATTGCCTTTTTTATCTCTTCATTTATATTATCGTCTAATGACATAGTAGTTTAAATAAAATTGTTTGGTTTAAATGTATAAGTCTAATCGAACAGAGATGAAGCCTTCTGATGGGTATCTGTATGGAAAGTGCGGGGGTTGAAACTGCGATCTCTCTTAAACACAGGATTCTTTTCTATAGCCTCCAGTATTCTGTCGTCATCAAGCTCTTCGAGAGTCAGTACAAATGGCTCCTGACGGTAGTTGTTTGCGGCAAGTGACTCTAAGCCTGCTTTGCCATAGTATTTCTCGATAAGCTCTTTATCTTTACTATCGCGCTCGCGCTCGGCATCCTCTTCAATTTTACGCTGCAGCTCTTCGGCCTTACTTTCTTCAAGTCTGATTTCACTGATTCCCGGAACGTTATTAATAGTAAATCCGGTTGCAAGAAGTGTTACTTTCACCTCATCCTTCATAGTTTCGTCGATTGCAGCACCCCATATTACTTCAATCTCGCGACTGAATTTTGCCATAAAATCGTGCAGGGCGTTCATCTCTTCCATCATTAGAGGACTCTCTTCGCTGAATGAGATATTGAGAAGTATTTTCTTGGAGCTGAATACATCATTGTTATTTAGAAGTGGTGAGTGAAGTGCATCCTTTATTGCATCATTGATACGATCTTTTCCGTTGCCCATGCCACTACTCATTATTGCTACCCCACCATCTTTGAGAGTGGTGTTAACATCGGCAAAGTCGAGATTAACATGTCCGTGAACAGTTATTATCTCAGCGATACTCTTTGCAGCTGTTGTGAGTGTGTCATCTGCCTTGGCAAAAGCATTAAGCATTGTAAGATCGCTGTATATATCACGTAAGCGCTCGTTGTTTATCACCAACAGTGCATCCACATTCTTTGCAATCTCTTCGACTCCTTTAAGAGCCTGTACTATTTTTCTTGAGCCTTCGAAGACAAAGGGAATTGTTACGATTCCAACAGTAAGAATACCCATATCCTTAGCTACTCTGGCAATTACGGGAGCTGCTCCTGTTCCGGTTCCGCCTCCCATTCCGGCAGTAATAAAAACCATGCGGGTGCCATCGTTTAGAAGATCTTCTATGAGATCGGCACTCTCTTCGGCTGCCTTACGAGCGATTTCGGGCTTATTGCCCGCTCCCAGTCCGCCCGTTGTGGTAGCCCCCAACTGCACCTTAACCGGTACGGGCGATTCCATAAGTGCCTGATTATCCGTATTACACAAAGCAAAGGAAACATCGTGGATACCTTCCTGAAACATATGATTCACGGCATTTCCACCACCGCCTCCAACACCTATAACTTTTATTATGGCATTTGTGTGGCTATCTATTTGAAAATCCAATATATCGTCAATCATTCAATCTGTAAATTAAATATTATTCATCATCATCACCATCTGAGAACATATTACCAAAGACATCTTCCATCCTTGATATAAAGCCTCCACTCTTTTGTGGTCTCTTAGTTTTTTTAGTCTCTTTGGCACTTTTAGTACTCTTCTCCTTTTTTCTATCAGGTTCATAATTATCACTGAAGACCTCTTCATACTCTTTGGGTTCCTCTACAAAACCACAGTTTTCCTCACCTAAAAGCAACATCCCTAAAACCTGAGTGAAAGTGGGATTATTTAGCAGATCTGAAGCATTATTAATGTATGTCTTCTTTGCCGTTGCCTTACGAACAGGCATTTTAAGTTTTTGAGTCAGGTATTCACTTAAGTTTTTAAGTTGTGAAGCACCACCTGTAATTACTATGCCTCCGCCGAGTTTGCCTTCGTAGCCCGAAAGACGAATCTGCTCCTTTATATTGGAAGTTATTTCATCTAACCTTAAACCGATTACTCTGTTAAGCTCAGTTAAGTCGACATCGGGCTTAGAAGAGAAGGGTGAGGAGAAAAAGGGACTTTCGTGAGTCTCCATTGCCTTGCCAAACTTAATCTTTAGCTGCTCTGCATCATTTTCGGTAAAATTAAGCGCACATATATCTTTGGTGATGTTCTTGCCTCCAAACGGAATTACTACCATTCGGCGAAGTATTCCCCCTTTGTATACAGACAGAGTAGTTGTACCTGCACCAAAATCGATAAAAGCACACCCCAGTTCTTTCTCTTCTTCATTTAAAGCAATAGATGCAGACGCTAATGCTCCTACTAAATAGCCAGCAATTGGCAATTTAGCTTTTTCTGCAATACTCTTTTCGATATTTGACAGGAGGTTGGGGCGACCAACTACAAGCTGGAATACTGCCTCTATTTGATTGCCGGTTACACCGATTGGGTTGCGCTCGGCTTTATTATCAATGAAGTATTCAACGTCGCCGATGGCATATTTACGTTTTAAATCGGGAGTGAAGCTCTCTGCTGATCTGTTTAACTCATTAACTACTTCCTCTGAAACAACTCCTGACGAGGCTAATTGCTTTGTTTCTCTGAAATCCATAGTATGAAGCGATTGACCTGAAAGCGATACATATATCTTCGCTATTTTCTGCCCAATACTGTTCTCCAGCATTGTAATAAGTTTACGCATATTTGCGCCGGTTTCCTCAATATTATATACCAGACCCCTTCTTATTGAATTGCCTGAATCTATTGTTTCGCTTGCAAGTATTGAGAAAACATTATTTTCGTTTTTGCGACCTATTACTCCTTTTATTTCAGAGGTTCCGAGGTCTACAACTGCTATAAATTCTGATTGCGTCATACTTTTGGTTAATGGTTACATGATTGTTTTACAAACACTTTTACACATGTAATTGTTTCTTAATTAACATCATTTTATTCTGGTACAAACTACCTGATTATCATATTTGAGATTTATCTCTGAATATCGGTTCCACCCCACAACATTTAGAGCCTCTTCTGCAAATGTGACAAACTTATTGAGCTTTTTGGGATAATCATCAAGCTTACCCATTACAATTCTGAAATTGCCGGCACGGGGTATCAATTCAACTTCTTTGCTGCTATTTACAACTATTTGCTCTATCCAGGCATCCCAGGTGGAGTTGTTATTTAAAAACATAGCAAAGTCGAATAGTTCACCCATTGCCATATCTTCATCTATATCTCCGGTGGCTACCGGAACATAAACAGCAAAACTTGAAGAGACAGGCATAACTCTTCGATCTTTATCAATATATATGTTACCAATTTTATTGGATATTATCCGTAAAACAGGCTCTCTCTGCTTAATAGTTGCTACTACTGCGCCTTTTGGAGTTGTGTAAACATTGGCAGACTCAACCAGTTTATTAGATAAAATGGAGTCGCGAATTGCCAGCGTATTTATCTCCTTAAATGACTTACCAACAGGGTATAGGTTATGTTTCTTAACCATACTCACTATCTCAGCTGAGGTAACAAACTGTATTTTAGCGCTATCCTGAATAACAATCTCCATATGGCTGCACTCGCTGTTTTGAGATAAATCCCTGAAATAGTTTGCTGAAAGTATCAGGTAAACTATAACAGAAACTGCGACTAATATTATAAGGATTTTCTTCACATTCAGGAGTTTTTATTAATACAAAGATATTAATTATTTTACAGATACTTCTTTCTCAATATGCTTTCTATATCAGGTAATAAGCGATCAATATCACCGGCACCAAACGTTACAAGCACATCGAGCGGTTTTGTGCGCAACAGATCTATAAGCTCTTCACTTTTAATTAGCTTCTTCTCTTTTGATTCAATATTATCGAATATAATCTGTGAGGTTACTCCTTCGATGGGCTCCTCGCGTGCCGGATAGATATCAAGCAGTATTACATCTTCTGAAACTGACAGACTTTGACCAAATTCGGCAGCAAAATCTCTGGTACGTGTGTATAGATGCGGCTGAAAAACAGCTGTTACTTTTCTTTCGGGGTATAGCGCTTTTATTGATTCTAAAGCAGCATATAGCTCTTTGGGATGATGAGCATAATCGTCGATAAATACAATTTCGGGAGTTTTGATTCTAAAGTCGAATCTTCTCTTAACTCCCTTAAATGATTCAATTGCCGAACGGATTTCCTCTTTTGTTGCACCACATAACTCGGCTGCCGCCATTGCAGCAATACTGTTTTCTATATTAATCTTAACGGGAACACCAAGTGACAGATTTGTTATTCTACCTTTTGGCGATATATAATCAAAAATTACCTCACCATTTCCGATCCTGATATTTTCTGCATGGAAGTCGCCCTCTTTCTCCGAATAACTCCACACTTTTACTGAATCACCAACATTAGGGGTGAGCGGTGCACCCTTTTTAAGAATCAGGTGGCCGTTGGGTCTGATAAGAGAAGTGAATTTCTCGAAGCTCTCTCTGTATGCCTCTTCCGTTCCGTAAATATCAAGATGATCGGGGTCTGCCGAAGTTATTATGGCAATAAAAGGCTTTAACCAGTGAAATGAGCGATCGTATTCATCAGCTTCTACTACTGTGAGATTGCTGTTTTCGGATAACAGGAGATTGCTGTTGTAGTTGTTTAGTATACCTCCGAGAAAGGCATTACAATTCAAGTGCGACTGCCTTAAGAGATGGGCAGTCATACTTGAAACGGTGGTTTTTCCATGAGTACCTGCTACACAAACGGCATCGCTCGACTTAGTTATTTCGCCAAGCAGTTGAGCACGTTTAACAATTTTAAAGCCGTTATCAGTGAAGTACTTATACTCTTTATGAGTTGAAGGAATTGCAGGTGTATAAACAACAAGTGTATTATCACTGCTGAGAAATTCCGTAGGAATTGCTGCGGGATCATCGTTATAATGTATTGATGCTCCCTCATTTATGAGCAGTTTCGTTAGCTCAGTTTCGGTGCGATCATACCCTCCTACCCTTCTCTCTTTTGAGAGGAAGTAGCGGGCAAGATTACTCATACCTATACCACCAATTCCTAAAAAATATATATTCCTGAATTCCATTATTTAGTAATCAATTTTTCTATTTCATCTGCAATTCGTTCCGCTGAGTCGGGTTGCGCAAGCTTCGATATATTGGTGCGCAAATCATTAAGCCTCTCAAGGTTATTAATCAGACTTAGTGCTGTGTCGAACAATGATAGCGGCGCTTCTGAATCCGGCACCATTACTGCGGCATCCTTCTTTACCAGAGCTTCTGCATTTTTTGTCTGGTGATCTTCCGCAACATTAGGTGAAGGAACAAGTATAACTGCTTTACCTAAAAGACAAAACTCTGAGATTGAGCCTGCTCCTGCTCTTGAGATTATTAAATCGGCAACAGAATAGGCATAATCCATACGTGAGATGAAATCGGTTAGATGAACATTTGCCGGAATTTTACCAGCTCGTTTAAGTTTCATCAAGTCATCATAATAATATTTTCCACACTGCCATATTACCTGTACATCTTCAGCTTCAATCAGACTTGGAAATGCTGACACGATACTCTTGTTAAGAGTTGCAGCTCCGAGACTTCCTCCAACCATGAGTATGGTTTTCTTATTTGGCTCCAACTTAAAGTGTTTGTAGCCCTCAGCGCGATTCTCGTCTGAAATGATCAGATCCTGACGGCAGGGATTTCCTGTGAGCACTATTTTTTCTTTTGGAAAAAAACGTTCCATACCTTCATATGCAACACATATTACCGATGCTTTTTTGGCAAGCATTTTATTTGTTACACCTGCATATGAATTCTGCTCCTGAATGAGGGTTGGCACACCTTTATCTGATGCAGCCCTGAGGGTTGGTCCGCTTGCATATCCGCCAACTCCTACAGCAATATCGGGTTTGAAGTTTTTTATTATCCTTCGGGCTTTAGACATACTTTTCATCAGCTTTGCAACAACTGAAATATTCTTCAGAAGATTTTTACGGTCGAATCCGGCAACAGGGAGTCCAATTATTTTATAGCCGGCTGCAGGGACACGCTCCATCTCCATTCTGTTTTCTGCCCCAACGAAAAGAATTTCAGCGTCGGGCCAACGATCTTTAATGGCGTTTGCTATTGAGATTGCAGGAAAAATATGCCCGCCGGTGCCTCCTCCGCTAACTATTACTTTTTTCATACCTGGTATATTTCGAATTCAATCTTATCTTCTAATGAGTTAATTGACTCATCTTTTTTTGTTCCGTCAATATCATCACTCTGGTCGTAATCATCATTATTGTTACCATTCTCATTGTTATTGTCAATCCCGGTCTCCTCTTCTTTCTTCTTTGTTATACCAAAGCGATAAGAACTTAGAATGAGTCCGAAGTATGCACAGGTGATAAGAGTGGAAGTGCCACCGCGACTAATTAGTGGAAGCGGCTGACCGGTTACAGGAATGAGATTGACGGCCACTGCCATATTTATGAATGCCTGAATTGACAACATCAGGGCAGACCCAAGCACAAGGTATTTGGGAAACAGCTTATCTATTTTTCGCGCAATCATGCCCGACCGGATAAGGATTATTACATAGAGCAGCAAAACGAACAGACCACCCACAATTCCCATCTCTTCAATAATTATTGCATAAATAAAATCGGAGTAGGCCTGCGGAAGGAAGTCGCGCTCAGTACTATTGCCGGGGAAAACGCCCAGCACTCCTCCATTGGAAATTGCAATTTTGGCATGTGCAACCTGATAATTTTCATCGGTTATTGTAAAAAACTCCTCTTCCGAAAGCTCTTTTGCTTCACCAAAATGAGTTATACGGTTTTGCCATGTACCTAAACGGTTTAGTGGTCCAGAGTTTGTCCAGTCTTCCGGAATTACGTTTAAAAGCAGCACAAAAAGTAGAACGAGCCCCACGCTAACTCCTGCCACTTTGAGCAATCTTACAAACTTCACATTCCCTATAAACATTAAAAGAAAACAAACTCCGAAAAGCATAACCGCAGTTGAGAGGTTATCCATGGCAATGATACCGCAAACAACAACCATGAGTCCGATCATCCATTTAAACAACAGTCCGTCGTTTACTCCATTTTGTTTGCTTAGCAGAAATGCAATTGTACCCATGAGTGATATTTTTGCAATCTCACTTGGTTGTATTGTGAAGCCCATTATTGATATCCACCTATCAGCATTATTTACACTCTCACCGATAAAGGGGGTTAGAATAAGCAGTACGATGGAAATGAGCAGTACAAAAATCAATGAAGAGAAAAATCTGTAAGGTATATTATGAATCAGTAATATTACCCCTACTCCGCCAATCAAGAACATTGTGTGACGGAGAATTGGTCCCCATTGATTCTGCTGTCGATAAACAATAGTGCTGGTAGCGCTAAATATTTCCACCAGCGATATTACACATAATATGATAAAGACAGCCCAAATAACCTTGTCTCCTTTGAAGACTTTGCTGCCAATATCGTTTATCAGAGAATTCGAACGGTTTTTTATTTCATTGCTATCATCATACATAGTTATTGATATTAATTATACTAAAGTCGCCTTACACACTCTTTATACTGATCTCCGCGATCTTCGTAATTATTAAACAGATCAAAGCTTGCGCAACAAGGTGAGAGTAGTACTGTATCACCCTTTTCAGCCATTTTGTATGCCGACTCAACAGCTTCCGTCATTGAGTCTGTATCTATTATATTTTCAACCTTTCCGTCAAAAAACTTATGAAGTTTACTGTTATCCTTGCCAAGGAAAATAAGAGCTCGCACTTTTGTTAAGACAAGCTCCTCAATTTCAGTATAATCATTGCCTTTATCAACTCCACCAATTATCAGTACAATCTTGCTGCGTATCGACTGCAGTGCATACCAGCATGAGTTTACGTTTGTTGCTTTTGAATCATTAATATATTGAACTCCGCGTACTGTGGCAACTTTTTCGAGTCTGTGAGGAACTCCCTTGAAATCGGATAACGATTCTCTTAACTGCTCATCTGTAACATCCATAAGTTTTGCAACTATACCTGATGCAAGTGAATTATAAACGTTGTGCATTCCTTCTAAAGCAAGTAGTTCAAGTTCCATATTAAATTGTTCTCCTCTTGTATTTATTATTAGTTTACCGTTCTCTGTATATCCGGCGCTGTTTATACTTTTTAATTCGCTAAAAGGATATACCGAAGCATTTGGTTTAAGTTTCTCAATCTCTCTTGTAACAATGGGGTCATCCTCCCAATAAATTAATGAGTCTTGCACTCGCTGATTGTGGATTATCCTCATTTTTGCATCTATATAATCCTGAAAGTTATTGTTGTATCTATCAAGATGATCGGGGGTGATATTTAAAAGTACTGCAACATCGGCCCTGAACTCATACATCCTCTCAAGCTGAAAACTACTTAACTCCAGTACATAGTAATCAAAATTATTCTCAGCCACTTGTGCAGCAAAGCTCTTGCCGATATTACCGGCCAGACCTACGTTTAGTCCGGCCGACTTAAGAATATGATATATAAGTGTTGTTGTGGTAGTTTTTCCATTGCTTCCCGTAACACATATCAGCTTAGCATTGGTATATCTTCCTGCAAACTCTATTTCAGAAATGATATGTATCCCTTTTTCCAATATCTTTTTAATTACAGGAGTGGTTTCGGGAATACCGGGACTTTTAACAACTTCATCCGCCTCCAATATTCTGTCTATTGTATGTCTGTTCTCTTCGAAATCGATATTATGATCCTTAAGAGACTTTTTGTATTTATCTTTTATGCCGGCACTATCGGTTAAAAAGACTCTGAAGCCCTTTTTCTTAGCGAGTATTGCTGAACCAACGCCGCTCTCACCCCCGCCAAGTATTACAATTAATTTTTCGATATTACTATTACTCATTACCTGTTATCTCATTTTTAGAGTTGCTACTGCCAGTACAGCCAAAAGTATTCCTATAAGCCAGAAACGTGTTACAATCTTTGGCTCGGTGATTGGCATGAATGGTTTTTGTATTAATGCGTCTATACTGCCATCACCCGGTTTCTGATAGTGGTGATGCAGCGGGGTCATCTTAAATATTCGTTTTCCCGCGCCATACTTCTTCTTTGTATATTTAAAATAGGTGACTTGCAAAATAACTGAAAGAGCCTCTACGAAGAATACACCACACAGTATTGGGAGTAGCAGCTCTTTGTGAATAAGAACAGCAAAAACGCCAATAATTCCACCAAGCGTCAGACTACCCGTATCGCCCATAAATACCTGCGCCGGATAAGCATTGTACCACAGGAATCCGATACAAGCACCCACAAATGCTGACGCATAAACCATCAACTCATCACTGCCCGGGATATACATTATATTGAGGTATGAGGCAAAGTCGACACGCCCCGAAACATACGCCAGAATTCCGAGTGCAACCCCAATAATTGCGGAGGACCCGGATGTTAACCCATCCAGTCCATCAGTGAGATTTGCACTATTTGAAACCGCTGTTACAATTAGAATAACTATCAGCACAAAAACAATCCAAACAGCATCATCTGCATAGTCGCCCATCCAGTTTACCAGCCATTTATAGTCGAAGTTATTGTTCTTCACGAACGGAATAGTTGTACTTGTAGTCTTTACATCCTCATTTTGGAATGTTACATTCTCAATTATGTTATCAACTCTGATTTCGGTGTTTTCGCGAACAACAATCTCCGGACTTAAGTAAATTGTGAGTCCCACAATAAGTCCGAGCCCCACCTGTGCAACTATTTTGAACTTCCCTTTTAAGCCCTCCTTATCTTTTTTGAAGACCTTTATATAATCGTCGGCAAACCCCAGTGCACCAAGCCATATTGTACTCACAATCATTAAGATGATATATATATTCTCGAGCTTACCGAATAACAGAATTGAAAAAAGGATGGAGAAAATTATTATCACACCTCCCATTGTTGGAGTACCACGCTTACTGTACTGCCCCTCAAGATCAAGATCGCGAATTGTTTCACCAATCTGTTTTCGCTGAAGCATGCTTATTATTTTTTTTCCGGCAAATATTCCTATAATCAATGAAAATACTGCCGCCATTGCGGAGCGGAACATAACATACTGAAACATTCCCGCTCCGGGAAAATCAAGTTTATCTAAATAGTCAAACAGATAATATAACATTCTCTACTTCCTCCTTATCATCAAAATGATACTTTACTCCTTTAATCTCCTGGTAATCTTCGTGTCCTTTTCCTGCAATAAGTACAACATCGCCAGGCTGGGCAATTGCACATGCAGTTTTTATTGCTTCGCGCCTGTCTAATATTGAAATTACAGAAGATCTTTGCTCTTCTGACAACCCCTCAAGCATATCATTTAATATATCTGCAGGCTCTTCAAAACGAGGGTTATCGGATGTAAAAACAACTCTGTCACTCAGCGATGCAGCTTCACGAGCCATTAAAGGCCTCTTTGTTTTGTCGCGGTTACCTCCACATCCAACAACTGTTATTATCTTTCCCTTATTACCCAAAACTTCATGAATGGCATTTAAAACATTGGTAAGTGCATCAGGCGTATGTGCGTAATCTATAATGGCAGTAATATCCTTTGGTGATCTGATTGTCTGAAACCGTCCTTCAACCGGCTTAAGTATTGATAGAACACGAAGCACTTCATCCTCATCAACTCCAAGTAGTTTTGCTGCACCATAAACAGCGAGAAGATTATAGACATTAAATAATCCAACAAACTGAACTGTAACATCCTTACCATTAATTTCGATATCACTGCCATCGAAATGCTTTTCAAATATGCGGGCCTTGAAATCGGCCATACCTCTTAACGAGTATGTATATTTTTCGGCCTTACTGTTTTGTATCATTACCGGACCGTTCTTATCATCTGAGTTTATTAACGCAAAAGCCTCTTTAGGAAGCTCATCAAAAAACTCCTTCTTGACATTACGGTAATCAAGCATATTCTTATGATAGTCGAGATGATCTTGCGTAAGGTTTGTAAACACTCCACCCGTAAACCTCAGTGATTTAATTCTTTTCTGATGAATAGCATGAGAGCTAACTTCCATAAAGGCGAACTCGCAACCCGAATCGACCATCATTCTTAAGTACTTATTAATCGTAATCGGGTCGAGTGTGGTATGTGTTGTTGTATAGAATTTATCGTTAACATAGTTACCATTGGTAGATAGCAAACCGGCAGGATAACCTAAATTCATAAACATTCGGTAGAGTAAGGTGGCAATTGTAGTTTTACCATTTGTGCCGGTTACCCCTACCAGCTTTAGCAGCTCAGAAGGGCTACCATACCATTCAGAAGCAATCTGAGCAAGCGCAACAGCTGAGTCCGGCACCTGTACGTATGTAACACGTGAGAAATACTCTTCAAAAATTGGCTTATCATATACAATAACTGACGCTTTCTGCTCTATTGCTTTTCCAATATATGAATGACCATCTGTGCAAATTCCTTCTACAGCGATAAAAAGTGATCCTTTTTCCACTGTTCTTGAATCTGAAGTTATTGAAACAACCTCAACTTCTGTATTTCCGTGAATATTTAAAACTTCACATTTTTCTATAAGCCTGCTCAGTTTCATATAATAAATTCTTTTTACCGTAAAGTTAGATTTACGGTTGTACCTTTTATAATATTCTGCCCGGGAGAAAAAGATTGACTCACTACTCTACCCGAACCATTTATGTTTACTTTAAGTCCCGATTTCTCCATAAGGTAAATAGCATCACGGGCACCCATACCACGTACATCAGGAACCTGTAAGTTATTTACTGCCAGCACCTGAGGCTGATAAGCAACACTATCCACATTCACTTTCACCCATTTACCCTCTTCCTCCAACTGTCCTGCAGGCAGGTTTAGAGCAGAAAGAACTTTTTTATTGTACTCCCAGTTGCCATTTTTAACTGAAGGATTCTTATTCAGAGTTGAATCAATAACACAGTCCTCTACTGCAAGATGTACTTTTCTGAGGTAAGTCTGTTCAGCAATATTTTTAAAGACCATACCGGCCATCCCCCCCCCCGAAGGAACACCTTTAGGTTTACGAATTCCAACAAAAATAGTATACATAGGCTCGTCAGCCGGAAAATATCCGCAGAAAGAGACAAAATGGCTGTTGCTATATGCTCCGCCTGAAGCAATCTGTGCTGTACCGGTCTTTCCTGCAATATCAAAATAGTCTGATGAAACAACTTTTCCGGTACCATCTTCAACAACACTCACCAGCATTTCATGAATAGCCTCAAGAGTTGAAGGTTTACAAATTCTTGGGTTGACCACCTCTGCTTCTATATTTTTCACAACTTTGCCATCCTCTATAAACTGCTTTGCAATGAAAGGCTTTATCATTTTTCCTCCATTCGCAATACCATTATAAAACATTAGCATATATATTGGCGGAACCTGAGACTCATAACCATATGACATCCAAGGCAGTGTTGTTTTAGACCAGTAGTTGTTTTTATCATTAGGATAACGAATTGAGGAAGTTCCTTCAATACCGCTTAATGGCACATCCCATGTAAGCTGTTTCCTAAGACCAATTCTGTCAATGCCATCAATAAATTTTGCAGGATTATCTTCATACCCTTTCAAAACTATTTTACTCATTACAACATTAGAAGAGACAGCCATACCTTCTTTTATATCCATATACCCTCTGTCTTGACCTCTGCGCCAATAGTGATCTCTTACCCATCGGTTATTGTATTGAAAAAGCCCGTTGCCCACGTAAAATGAATCTGTTGGAACAATAACACCATCATCAAGTGCCACCATCACTGTTATAGCCTTAAACGTTGAGCCCGGCTCATTCATATAAGAAAAAGCATTTGGATTTCCTTCAGCATAATTGCCATTGCTCATCCTGTCGAGGTTTACAATACCTTTAATCTCACCGCTCTTCACCTCCATTATTATTGCGGTTCCCGATTCAGCTTCGGTCTCCATCAATTTGTCGCGGAGACTCCGTTCTGCTATATCCTGTATTTCGGCATCAAGTGTTGTTAATATACTGAGCCCCTCTTTAGCCGGCTCTTCAACAACATCCATCCATTTACCCTGTATTTTCTGACGATACTTTACTCCCGGTACTCCTCGTAGAAGTGAGTCATATTTAAGCTCGAGCCCGCTTGCCCCACCCTTTTCAATATCTTTAAAAACACTGCCAACTGTTCTTGTAGCAAGATTACCGAAAGGTTTCTTGCGTGCATTTCTCTCTTCTGCAATTAGTCCACTTCTGTTGGAGCGCTGGTTCCAGAAAGGATATGTTCGAATCTCTTTCAGATCAATATACGAGATATCATTCCTTATTATTTTCACATAACGCGAACGAAGCGGCACTCTCTCATCTACCCCTTTTGCTTTATTGTTGCGAATTTGCTCTTCTTCCTTTTCACGAAGCTTCCAGCCATTCATTATCACATTCTTATATTGAGAAGCGGATCTGTCGGGGAACTTATTAGATAATTCAAGAGCAAGATCATCAACATAATGTTTAAGAGTATCACCGACTAACCCATCTGCCCAAAAATCCATATATATGCTATATGTAGGCTCAGTTGAAGCAAGGAATTTGCCGTCGTATGTATATATATTGCCTCTTTTTGGAAGTATTACACGATCTCTTATTACAGTCTCTTTTTCTCCAACCTCTCTCCACTTTTTCCCTTCGTAGGAGAACATTATTTTACCTGCTGAAAAAATAATCATCACAGCAAATAGAATTAAAAAGGTTACAATGAGACCATATCTTCCCAGTGCACCTTTCCCTTTCTTATGTTTTCTATCCTGCTCTTTCATATTATTCTTTATCTTTAATCGATATAATAGACAGGCTCATTTGTGACCTTTAAATCAATACCTGCTTCCTCCAGTCGCCGTTCAATCTCCCCTTGCCTGCTCGCTTCGGTCAGGTTTGAAGATATTGTCAGCGATTCATATTTCACATCTTTCAATACCTGCTGTAATCTTTCTATATCAGACATTCTTTGAAGTACTGTATAGCGATGGCTTATAAAAAGTATCATTATTAATACGATAACAAGAATAAACCTCATGTTCCGGAGGAAGAAATTCTCGGTGAGAACACTTCCTCCAAAAACATGGACAAACGACTTTCTTATGTTATCGAACTTAAATTTCATTTCAAACAGACTAATTTGACAAAAACATTAAATCAAAAATCTATTAACCAATCTTTTCCGCAATGCGGAGTTTTGCACTTCTAGACCTCGGATTATCTTTCTGCTCCTCCTCCGAAGGCACAATAACCTTTCTGTTGACAAGTTTAAACGGCGTTTGAGTAACTCCGTAAAAGTCTTTTTTAATATCACCCTCAAAATTGCCGGCTCTAAAGAAATTCTTCACAAGTCTGTCTTCAAGAGAGTGATATGAAATTACAGATAATCTTCCATCCGGCTTAAGCAACTCCAAAGCCTGTTCCAGCATTTCGGCCAGCGACTCCATTTCACCGTTAACTTCAATTCGAAGTGCCTGAAAAGCTTGCGCAAGCATCTTCTTTTCTCTGTCTTTTCTTGTGAATGTATCTACTATTTCAAGGAAATCCTCAGTTGTTTTTATCTCTTTATTTTTTCTGAAAGCAACAACAGATGATGCAATCTTTCTTGCATTTTTCAGCTCACCATAATTGTAAAATATATCCGACAATCTTTCTTCCGAATACTCATTTAGTATGTCTGCAGCCGTTAAAGCTGAGTCCCTGTTCATTCGCATATCAAGATCAGACGGAAACCTGAATGAAAATCCGCGACCGGAATCATCGAAATGATGCGATGAAACGCCGAGATCGGCAATAAGTCCATCAATCTGATGAATATTATAATATCGCAGATATCTTTTGAGGAAACGAAAATTTGAACGAACAAAAACAAGGCGGTTATCTGAATCCACATTACTTATTGCATCTTTATCCTGATCAAAAGCATATAGCTGACCTTTGTTGCCCAAACGGTTTAAAATTTCCCGTGAATGACCTCCGCCTCCATAAGTAACATCAACATACACCCCATCCGGACAAATATTTAATCCGTCGACACTTTCATTTAGCAAAGCCGGAATGTGGTACATATTCATCTGCCTTTCACTTAACACCATAAAACAACTTTAAGAATTATCCATCAACTCCTGCAGTTTTAAAGAAAACGCATCCGGATCCACAAGCGGCTTCTCTAGTTTTTCTTTAGCCCACAGTTCAATTGTGTCGTCTACTCCCAGAAACCTAACTTCCGTTTCAATAGAAACCATTTGCAAGTATCGCCTGGGAACAAGTATTCTGCCGCTTGAATCCATTTCAAGACGCTCAGCATCTAAAACAAACTGACGGAAAATTTGCTGCTGTTCGCGGTTCCATTTATTCAATCTCCCACGAAGTGTCTCTATTTCTTTTTCCCAAACGGTACCGGGATAAAGAACTAAACATTCCTGAAAAATATCTTTCCTTAAGACGAGGAAATCCTCACCTTCGCTTTGCAACCGCTTACGAAAGACTGCAGGAACAAACACCCTTCCTTTCGAATCAGTTTTAGCTTCTATATTTCCCAGAAATTGTAACATTTAATCACCAATACAAATAAATATTATCTATAACGCTGTAAAATTACAAAATTATCCACTTCTCCCCACATTTCCACACAATTTTTTATTAAAAAGTTATCTACAGGTCTCAAATGCCCTATTAACAAGGATTTAAGTAAAACAGAACAAAAAAATAAAAGGAGGTGATAATGGGCAAACTCGACTGATTGTAAGAATTTTAGCTTTTTATTGATCATCATCGACGTTTTTTAGTACATTTGCGACTAAATTTGAAGTAGAAGGTGGTGCAATGACGAAAAACAGTGCATTTAGAATTGATATTGATGGTATTTTAAAAGACAAAGCGCCAAAAAAGTATAAAAAAATACCGCGATTTATAGTTAATTATCTCAAACGCATAGTTCATCAGGATGACATAAACGGAATCCTTGAGAGAAACAAAGATCTGAAAGGTGTTGAATTCATGCGTGCCCTGGTAGACAATGAGTTTAAACTTAAGCTAAATGTTGAGGGCGAAGAGAATATCCCTGATGAGGGCAGGTTGGTTTTTGCATCCAATCACCCGTTAGGTGGATTAGATGGAATATGCCTATCCACAATCTTAGGAGAAAAATATAATGGAAAAATCAAATATCTGGTAAATGATGTTCTTTACTATCTCGAACCACTAAAACCAATTTTTGTTCCAATAAATAAATACGGAGCTCAGGCAAAATATTCTGCCAAAGCAATTAATGAGGCATATGCATCAGACAATCAAATTATAACTTTCCCGGCAGGATTATGCTCCAGAAAAACTAAAGGAAAGATTACAGACCTCGATTGGATGAAAAGCTTCATATCCAAATCAATAGAACATCAAAGGGATGTTATTCCTGTTCATTTTGACGGAAAAAACTCAAATTTCTTTTATAACTTTGCCAACATACGCAAAGCAACAGGTTTAAAATTTAATATAGAATTAATTTATTTACCTGATGAGATGTATAAGAACTCAAATGAAACTTTCACAATAACATTCGGAAAACCTATTCCCTGGCAAACTTTCAACAAAAGTAAAACACATGCAGAATGGGCCGGATATGTAAAAGACATTGTTTATTCTATGAAATGATACCACATCATTCATTTTTATTTTGATAATATGGAAAAGATAATAGATCCTATAGATAAGAATTTAATTAAGAGTGAACTTACTGTTCAAAAAAGAGTAAGGACTACCAATAAAGCAAACAACGAAATTTATATATTCACCAGCCACGATTCTCCAAATCTTATGAGAGAAGTTGGAAGACTTCGTGAAATTGCATTTCGTCACTATGGAGGGGGTACAGGTCTGGAGGCAGATATCGATAAATATGACACAATGAATGTGCCTTATCGACAGCTGATTGTGTGGGATCCCGAAAATGAAGAAATTCTGGGAGGATACCGATTTATCTATGGATCTGATGTTGAGTTTGATGACCAGAATAAACCCATGTTGGCAACAGCACATTTACTAAACTTCTCTCAAGAGTTTGTAGAAGACTTCCTTCCTCATACAGTTGAGCTCGGAAGATCCTTTGTATCACTCGAGTATCAATCAACCTTAATGGGAAGAAAAGGTATTTTTGCTCTTGATAATTTATGGGACGGATTAGGAGCACTAACAGTTATTGATCCCGAAATAAAATATTTTTTCGGAAAAGTTACAATGTATGGCACCTACAACAAAGATGCCCGTAACATGATTCTTTACTTCCTTAATAAGCACTTCCCGGATAAAGAGGAACTAGTGAGACCGGTAGCTCCACTCGAAACAGGTATTGATAATGCCAAAATGAGTAAATTATTCCATGGAAAGAATTTTAATGAAGATTATAGAATTCTTAATAAGGAGGTGAGAGCCCTTGGATATAATATTCCTCCACTGATAAATGCATATATGAGTCTATCTCCTACTATGCGCTTTTTTGGAACAGCAGTAAATGATGAGTTTGGAGATGTTGAAGAATCCGGAATACTTATTAAAATAGATCAGATTTTAGAAGAAAAGAGAGCCAGACACATTGAATCATACCTTAAGAGTAAGCCCAGCAAGCGCTTTCTTATGCGACTTAAAAAGAGAATTACAGATAAATCTAAAAAGAGAATTGTAAATGCCACTGAAAGACCTTCAACAAAAAGTAAGAGTTGAAGGCAAAAAGCTTACTTTATCACCACAAATAAGTGCTGAATTATATCATTTTTTAACCTGCCGAACATTTAGTTAACTTATTGACAATTGCTGCTTTATGAGAATAAAATGCAATCGTTTGCACTCTTAAACCTCGTTAATTGCACCCTTTTATTCACTCTTAAATTTAAGAAAATCTAACTTTGTAAATGAAGGTGGATAGTTTATTTAGATAAACTTGACTGAAAGTTTCATAAAGTTTATCAACTGAAACCAAATTAATGAGAATGAATTTGTAAATTAAGCAATTAATCTAATAATGTTAACAGCATGTATGTAAATTTCAACAAAAAAGCAAAGGCTTTTCTGATAACCATGTTATCGGGATTGCTAATTTCTTTGTCGCTTAGTGCTCAAACAGGCACTACAATAAATGTGAGAGGTACTATTACGGATGTTGCCGGCGAACCAATTATCGGCGCCAATATCCTTATACAAGGAACCTCTTTGGGTACAGTTACCGATTATGATGGTAATTATGTGTTAGACTCTCCTTCAGACGGTGTACTTGAAGTGAGTTATATTGGTTTTATACCGCAAACAATTTCCATAAACAACAGGTCAACTATCAATATTGTCTTGGAAGAAGATAGGGAGTTGTTGGATGAAGTCGTTGTGGTTGGATATGCAACAGGAAGCAGCAGAACAATATCTGGAGCCGTTGAAAAAATTGGCAGAGAAGAAATGAATGCTGGTGTAGTAGTAAATCCTTTGGATGCACTTAAAGGGAAAGTTGCTGGTGTTAACATCCAGAAAACTGGAGGAGACCCAACAGCTGGAGCCTCTATCAGAATAAGAGGTACAACCTCTTTATCAGGCGGTAATGATCCTCTTGTTGTAATTGACGGAGTGTTTGGTGATCTTGGTTTACTAAATGCATTATCTCCATCCGATATTGAAAGTTTCACAATTCTAAAAGATGCTTCCGAAACTGCACAGTATGGTTCACGTGGGGCAAGTGGCGTAATTGTGGTCACAACTACAAAAGGTCGTGCGGGCGTTAGCTCCATAAATTACGATGGCACTTTCGGTGTAGATCAGGTATATAAAACTATAAATATGCTTAGCGCCGAAGGATACAGAAATGCAGTAATTAATGGCGGCTATGTAAATGCTCTTGATGGCGGTGCTTCATCTAACTTTATGAATGAGATGCTCCAGACTGGTTTTACTCAAAATCATAGAGTATCATTTAGTGGAGGTTCTGCAGATACTAATTTCAGAGCCTCAATAGGTGTTATCGATCAAAAAGGTATAATACTTAATAATGGAATGCAAAATTATACTATAAAACTAGATGGAAGCCAATATTTCTTTGACAGAAAATTGAAGCTTGATATGGGAGCATTCGGGTCTAAACGTAACAGTAGATATGTAAATGATTATCAAAAAACGTTCTACTCAGCGGCTTCTTTCAATCCAACATTACCATTAACTCAGAATGAAGATGGCACATGGCCTCAGGACCCTAACGCCAATGAGGTTGACAACCCTCTGGGAAGATTAACAATCAATGACAGGGAAGAAAATGCCTATTTATCAACCAATGGTCGTTTAACCTTATACATTAATGATAGTTTTTCTTTAAGTACATTCGGTTCATACACTTACAATTCCAAAGAAAATAGTAATTATGTTCCAAATAACATAAGGCAAGGAATTAGAGAAGGACGTGGTATGGCATATAAAGGGTTAAATAAAAGCGATATATTAATGGGTAATATTCAGCTTAACTATAAAAAAGCGTTTGCTAACAGTCGTCTCGACGCACTCGCATTAGTTGAAGGACAAAACTATAAGTATACAGGATTTGGCTCTACAGCTCGAGGCTTCGACACTAACTTCTTCCAATTCAACAATTTAGCGGCTGGAGCATTGGTTAAATATGGTGATGTAAGTTCATATCAAAATGAGTATTCACTTAATTCATTTCTTGGACGTGTAAATTATATCATTTCAGATAAGTATATTGCAACTGCAAATATACGTTTTGACGGATCTTCTAAATTGGGGGAAAACAACAAGTGGGGGTTCTTCCCCTCAGCTTCGGTAGCATGGATAATGAGCGAAGAAGACTTTTTGAAAGATGTAGAAGCCATTGATGACTTCAAATGGAGGGCTGGGTATGGACGTACAGGTAATCAGGATGCAATTTCTGCATATAACTCACTTTCATTAATGGGACCATCAGGTATAACTACTGTAAACGGTACACAAACAGTAACGTATGGATACAACAGAAACTCCAATCCAGATCTTAAATGGGAAACAAAGGATATGTTTGATGTAGGTTTTGATGCATCGTTTTTTGATAATAGATTAACAGCAACTTTCGACTATTATTATTCTAAAACTAAAGATCTTCTTTACGAATACGAAGTTCCTGTACCTCCTTTTGTACATCCTCGCTTACTTGCAAACCTTGGAGAGATGGAGAATAGTGGGATAGAATTATCACTTGGCTTAACTCCATTGAGAACGAAAGATATGGAGTTAACTATTGGAGGAAACGTAGCTTTCCAAAAAAATAAACTTCTATCATTAAGTGGTACTTATATGGGACAGGATCTCAATGCTGCAGAGTATATGAGACTAGCTAGAATTAATGGAGCTGGTTTCCAGGGAGGGAACACATACGTAACCTATCAAGTAGTTGGACAACCGTTAGGAGTGTTTTATCTACCTAAATCAAATGGTATTATAAATGATGGTTTAGGGAGTTATAGTTATAACATAGTTAACTTAGATGAAGATCCAAATTTAAATCTTAGCGATGGTGGTGACAGATACTTTGCTGGTCAGGCAATACCTAAAGTAATATTAGGATCCAATATCAATTTTAGATATAAAGCATTTGATATCCAGACTCAGCTAAATGGAGCTTTTGGTCATAAAATATACAATGGTACCTCTCTTTCATATATGAATATGAACACATTTCCAACATATAATGTACTTCCAGAAGCACCTGAAAAGAAGATTTTCGATAGCGAAGTGACAGACTACTGGTTAGAGAAGGGTGACTATCTTCATATTGATTATGTTACAATTGGATATAATGTAAATGTAAATAACTTAAAACCTTGGGTTAATAGTATTAGAATTTCAGCGTCAGTTGACAATTTGTACACATTCACCAATTATTCAGGACTATCACCCATGATAAATAGTACAACTGTAAATGACAATCTCGGATTGGATGATAAGAGATTCTATCCTTTATCAAGAACATATTCGATAGGCTTAAACATTAATTTTTAATTGAATAATCATGAATAAAAATATAATAATTTACGGAACGATAATAGCACTGATAGCTGCTCTCTTCTCATGTTCTTTGGATGAAAATCCTGTAGATCAAATGCCAGAAGAAGAAGCTTATAAAAGCTCAGTACTTATTTATCTTAATACAGTCGCCAATCTTTATACAGAAGTTGGGGGTACTGGTGGAAGTCAAGGGCTTGCTGGAGCTGACAGAGGTGTTTATGATTTAAACACTTTTACTGCAGACGAAGCAATACTCCCTACACGTGGTGGTGACTGGTTTGACGGAGGTTTATGGCAAGATATGTTTACACATAATTGGTCAATAGACAACTCAATAATAAAGGGCAGTTGGGACTATCTATATAGAGTGATAGGCAAAAGTAACCAATCATTAGACAAGCTCAATGATTTAATTGAATTAGATCCTGAAAATGAACTCTTGTCAATTTACAAAGCTGAAGTAAAAGCTTTCAGAGCAATGTACTACTATTACCTGTTAGACTTATATGCACGGGTACCTATTGTAGAAAGCTCATCTGTACAGATATCTGATGTTAACCAGTCAAACAGATCCGAAGTGTTTGAGTTTGTAGTCAAAGAACTTGAGGAGTCAATTCCATTATTAAACAATGCTAATAGTTCCAATTTTGGTGAATATTATGGTAGAATGACTAAGCCGGTAGCATACTTCCTTATGGCAAAGTTAGCATTAAACTCACAGGTTTACGCAGATGATGACTGGACAGATAACAATGGAATACCAAACGGCGTGGCAAGCTTTACTGTAAACGGCAATCAAATGAATGCCTGGGAAGCTACTATTGCATATTGCGATATGATAACAGAAATGGGCTACGTACTTTCTACAGATTTCTCATCAAACTTTAGTGTAACAAACGAGCTTTCACCTGAAAATATTTTCGTTGTTCCTATGGATCCTGTAAACTTTGAAGCAAGAAACATGAATTTAGTTCGTTCAAGACATTATGCGCATGCAGCTGCATACTCTCAGGATGGATGGAATGGTGCATCTGCTACTAAAGAAGCAATTGCTATTTTCAGAAAAGATGGACTAGATCCTCGAACAGATCTTACATATTTTATGGGTAAGGTATATGGTCCCGATGGCAGTCCCGTTATGGATGAAACCAGAGAACTTGAATACAAGCCAGATGCAATTGCTTTAGATGTATCAGGAATTGAAGATGAGAAAACAGCTGGTGCAAGAATGGCTAAATACGAATTTGACAATAACGCTATGTCTGCAGGGCAGCTTGCTAGAAATGATTGGGTGTTGTTTAGATATGCTGATGTATTATTAATGAAATCAGAAGCACTAGTCAGGAATGGACAAAACGGTGATTCAGAATTACAAAAGGTAAGAAATAGAGTGAGTGCTACAGCACGTCCAGCAACACTTGCAAATATTCTTGATGAAAGATTACTAGAACTTGCATGGGAAGGTGTGAGACGTCAGGATCTCATTCGCTTTGGTAAATTTCATTTGCCAATTTCTGACAGACCTGTATCAGCACCTTTCAGATCAGTATTCCCTATTCCTGCAGATGTTTTATCTCTAAACCCTAATTTATCTCAAAATCCGGGGTATTAACAGATTATTTAAAATAAAACAGAAATGAAAAATTTAAACAAATACATATTATTCTTGTTGCTACCTTTCTTAATAAACTGTAGTGACAATGAAAATTGGACAATTGTTGAAGATATTCAACAAGGAGTCTATATTTCTGGAACCGCTACAATATATAGTGGTGAGGCACCTGCATCAGCATTAAGAATTGTACCATTAGACGGCATGGATGAACAGCCAGAACTAGTAGGGATTTATACATGGCTAAAATCAGATGGGGAATTCAGTATCTCAATTGCAACTGACCTTAATATTGTTACTAAATATGGTAATGGTGGCGAAATAAGTAAGGATGCATCTATAGCTGTTTACTCTCTCGCACAAGACGCACCTTCTTTTAAAGTAGACAATGATGGATTATATTTTGTCATAGCCAATACTTCTTTAAAAGAAGTTAGCATATTACCTGTAACCTATGGAGTTATTGGTTCTTCTACTCCTCAAGGATGGAATGCTGAAACACCTTTAGGCTCTGCAGTGTTCGATGGTAACACTACAATTACATGGAATGGTAAGCTTAATATGGCACCTGGTGGATATAAATTCAGATACTCAGGAGATTGGGGAAAAACAATTAATTCAGAAGCTGATGGAGACACAAAAATATTTACAGACCTTGGTAATGTTGGTGAATCTCAAGCTCCTCTTACAGAGGGATCAATGACTCAAGTGAGACCTGGTGGTCCTGACTTTACAACTGAGTTTGGGGGTGAATTCGAATATACAATTCAGTATAACATAAGATCTAGATTATTTAATGCAACTTTCAAGCTTTTGGGAGAAGCAATTATACCTCCAGAATATCCGGAAAAAGTTTACCTTGTTGGTGATGCAACAGCTTATGGATGGGATACTCCCGGTTCAGTTGCAGCAGCTGAGATGCATAAAGTTGCTGGGGGCAAAGAAGGATTATATTGGAAAATTTTATTCATTGAAGAAGGTAAAGGCTTTAAAGTATCTGAAGCAAACTGGGGTACTGTAAACTTAGGCTACGGTGAAATATCGAGCTTCGATCCTGAAAGTATTTCAATTAGCGATAGTGGAGGAAATATGTCTGTTGAAACTTCTGGCATATACACTGTTGTACTGGACTTGAGAGATGATGAAATTAAACTTTCCGTTGTACCTGCAAAAGTATATGGTATTGGTGATGCTTTTGGTGGCTGGGATGGCGGCAAAGATGAAAACTTGTTCACAGTAGATAATAATACTAAAACAGTAACCTCACCAGCACTTCCCGCAAACGGTAACATCAGAATGTATGTATCTCATTCATGGATATCCGATTGGTGGCAGGCTGAATTTAATGTTTTTGGTACTACTATCGAGTATCGTAACGATGGAGGTGACCAAGAAGCTGTACCAGGAACTGCAGGTCAGGTAATCAAATTAAATTTTGATGAGAATACAGGATCTATTGAATAGACATTTATTTCAACTCTAAAAAACAGGATTGAAGCAGTTGTTTGAACAATTGTCTCAATCCTGTTTTTTTTAAGTTAATTATTTTTATGAAGAAAATAATATCATATTTATTTTTAATGCTGATTGTGTCTGTTTTGCAGGCGCAGGAGGTGAAAATTGACCCCACCTTTTGGTGGAGTGGAATGCAGGAAACAGAACTGCAGTTGA
>CAZYNA010000017.1:0-35854 GCA_964648775.1 uncultured Proteiniphilum sp.
AGTTTGAAGAAAACAGTAATCATAAGCCATTGGATCTCTTTTGGTATGACGGGGGAATGAGGCCGCCTACCCCACCCGAGCTTGAGGTTGATGATAAAGTTTTTGAGAGTGAAGGTATGATGTTTGTTGGTGATAAGGGAAAGATTTTAGGTGGATTCAGATGCGAAAACCCGGTAATAATTCCTGAAAAGAAAATGTTGGAAGTGACAGGAGCAAAGGATACAGGTGCTCCTTCACGCAAGCAGAGAAATTCGACCAGCGTATGGATTGAATCTATTTTAAATAATAGCCAGTCGCCGGGTAATTTCCTTAATTCATGGCCTGTAATTGAGGCTTCTCACTTGGCTGCGGTGGCTCTGAGAGCGGGTAGAAAGATTAATTATGATCATAAGCGCATGAAAGTAACCAATATACCCGATGCAAACAGGTATCTTTATAGGCATGAATACAGAAATGGGTGGGAAATTTAAAATTTTAAATAAATAATAAGTATGAAACAATTATCACGTAGAGGATTTATTGGAAAATCGATTGCTTTGGGAGCCGGTGCGATGGTTGCCCCTTCTATTTTGAAATTGCAGACTACTCAGGCTGCACCTGCAGAGCAACGATCAGCATGGATAGGAAAGAATAATATTTCGCTTGCACAGTGGGCGCTGGTGGGTGAGATTAGTAAGGGGGAATGGACAACTCTCGACTTCCCAAGGGTTGCTCGTGAGGATTTTGGAATTGGTGGTATTGAGTTTGTTAACACTCTGTTTGATGTGCCAATTGCAAACTATCTGAACCGTTTGAAGAGAAATGCAGAAGAGCATAATGTAGAGATGGTTTTGATTATGGTTGATGCTGAAGGTGAGACCTGTACTCCAAGTAAAGAGGAGAGAAAACAAACAGTAATTAATCATCGTAAGTGGATTGATATTGCACAGTATCTTGGTTGTCATGCCATCCGTACTAACTGTATTGGTGGAAAAAATATCGATAAGGAAGAGGCTCTTAAATGGTCGGCTGAAACTTACAACATGATGCTTGAGTACGCTGTGCCTGCAGGTATCAGTATTCTGATTGAGAATCACGGTGGGGTTTCTAATGATGCCGACTGGATAGTGAGACTGATGAAAGAGGTAAACAGCAAGTATTTTGGGGTTTTACCCGACTGGCGTGAACCGGGTGACAGTTTTGATAATGTTGGGTTTCTAGAGAAGACTCTGCCTTATGCCGGTGGGATGTCGTTCAGAAATCAGCCATCGGACGAATTGACCAGAGATATGATAAAAATGACATACGACCGTGGTTTCAGGGGTTGGTATGGTATTGAGTCGAATGGCCGTGAGAATATCAAAAAGAGCAAAGAGCTTCTTGAAAAGTATCTGCCAATGTAATTAAGGCGTTTGAAATATATGAAATCCGGTTAGCTGATATAAGGCTAATCGGATTTTTTGTTTTTATCAGATTCTTTTTAGTTATTGTTTTTGATTAAATTTGTAGTCATATAACAGAAATAGATAGGATGATTATGACTAACGATTACAAGCTTGAGATATGTGCAAATTCTGTGGAGAGTTGTGTTGAAGCCCAAAAAGGAGGAGCATACAGAGTGGAACTATGCGCAGGAATACCGGAAGGAGGCACTACCCCATCGTATGGTGATATTGTGCTTGCAAGGGAGCTTCTCAATATAAGACTGAATGTAATAATCCGCCCGCGCGGTGGTGATTTCCTTTACTCTGATCTTGAACATAAAATTATGCTTAAAGACATTGAAATTGCTGGCAAGCTTGGGGTAGACGGGGTTGTAATTGGTTGCCTGACTGCAGAGGGCGATATCGATATGGAGCGTAACAGGGAGCTGGTAGACGCTGCAGGTGAAATGAGCGTTACTTTTCACAGAGCATTTGATATGAGTCGCGATCCGTTTGAAAGCCTTGAGAGGATTATTGAGCTGGGTTGTGACAGAATTCTTACTTCGGGTCAGCAACCCAAAGCATACGACGGAATGGAGCTTCTTAAAGAGCTTGTTGACAAAGTTGGTGATAGAATAATAATTATGCCGGGTAGTGGCGTGAATGCATCAAATATTGCTGAGATTGCAAGTAAAACAGGTGCAAAAGAGCTGCATCTTTCAGGCAGAGAGGCTATTGAAAGCGGAATGAGATATAGAAACCCAAATCTGAAGATGGGTGGTACGGCTGTTGTTATTAATGAGTTTGAAAAACAAGTAACAAGTGCTGAGATTGTAAGATTGACTCTAAACGCTTTATCAAAGTAAAAGCAGCTTGCTACAATATAAACTAACAATTCACAAATAAACATCAATATTATGATATATAGATATTTACATTTTTTATTCGCAGTAGTATTAACGGTATCTGCATGTAGTACAGGGGGAAGAGGAACTTCGGAAGCCAACTATGATGTTGTACCGCTCCCGAAAGAGGTAAATGTAAGTGAAGGGGATGGTTTTACACTGAATTCTCAGACAGTAATTGTATATCCTGAAGGTAATGAAAAGATGCAGCGGAATGCGGAGTTTCTTGCGGATTATCTGAAGGTTTCCACAGGGATACAGACCTCAGTTGGAAATGAATTGAATGAAGGTGGTTCGGTTGTTCTAAAAACCGGTTTGGATATTGATAATCCCGAAGGATACAGAATTGAGGTTAGCAGTGGTGGAATTACGATTAGCGGAGCAACTGAAGCTGGTGTGTTTTATGGAATTCAGACTTTGAGAAAAGCTGCGCCTGTTGAGAATGTTGGTGCAGTTCTATTTGCTCCGGTTACAATAAATGATGAGCCTCGATATGGTTATCGTGGTATGATGCTGGATGTTGCACGTCATTTTCAGCCTGTAGAGTTTGTAAAGAAGTTTATTGATCTGCTTGCAATTCATAATATAAACCGTTTTCACTGGCATTTAACAGACGATCAGGGTTGGAGAATTGAGATTGATTCGTATCCCAAACTCACAGAGGTTGGCTCGATGAGAAAAGAGACCGTAGTTGGTCGCAATTCAGGCGAATATGACGGTATTCCTCATGGAGGATTTTACACTAAAGAAGAACTGAGAGAGGTTGTTGCATATGCAAATGAGAGGTATATAACCATTGTTCCGGAAGTGGACCTGCCCGGACATATGATGGCAGCACTAACAGCCTACCCTGAACTGGGATGTACCGGCGGGCCGTATGAAGTGATGGGCGAATGGGGTGTTTTTGACGATATTCTTTGTGCCGGACGAGAAGAAACATTCGAATTTCTTGAAGCAGTACTTTTGGAGGTGATGGAGATATTCCCTTCGGAGATTATTCATATTGGTGGCGATGAAGCTCCTAAAACAAGATGGGAAGAGTGCCCGCTTTGCCAGGCGCGTATTAAAGAATTAGGCCTGACCGACAGGGATGGGCACATGGCTGAGCATTATTTACAGAGCTATGTAACAGCAAGAGTTGAAGAGTTTCTAAATAGTCACGGTCGCAGAATTATTGGCTGGGACGAGATTCTTGAAGGTGAGCTTGCACCGAATGCTACAGTTATGTCGTGGCGCGGAATGGAGGGTGGAATTCAGGCTGCACAGATGGGACACGATGTGATTATGACTCCAACTACATATTGCTATTTCGATTATTATCAGGCTTCCAACACCGATGAGGAACCGTTTGGTATTGGTGGATATGTGCCAATTGAACTGGTGTACAGTTTTGAACCTGCACCGGACAGACTTACTGAGGAGCAGAAGAAGCACATACTTGGTCCGCAGGCCAACCTTTGGACAGAGTATATTAAGGATCCTGAACATGTGGAGTATATGGTGCTTCCAAGAATGGCTGCGCTGAGCGAGGTGCAATGGATGGAATCTGAAAACAAGGATTATGAAAACTTTTTGGAAAGATTACCGGGACTGATAAAACTTTATGATAAACTGGGTTATAACTATGCTACTCATGTTTTTGATGTGCAGGCTGAGCTTAATCCAAATTTTAATACAAACGCTTTGGATGTTTCTTTCTCCACAATAGATGATGCGGATGTTTACTACACTCTTGACGGAAGCGAACCAAGTGCTTCTTCAACAAAATATGAGGGAAGATTTTCTATCACTGAAGGTTCTGAATTAAAGGCTGTTGCTATTAGAGATGGCAGTAAAAGTAAAGTGTTCAGTGAGACTATAAATGTAAATAAGGCTACATATAAACCTGTTGAACTGCTGACGAGTGCTGCCCGCAACTATGAATATACCGGTGCGGGAATGCTTGTGGACGGACTAAAAGGCAGTAATACGAACTACAGAACCGGAAGGTGGATTGGATTTCAGGGTAACGATCTGGTGGCGGTAATTGATATGTTGCAGCCAACGGAGATTAGTTCTTTGGAGATTCGTAATGCGGTTGTTACGGGCGACTGGATATTTGATTCATCAGAGATTACTTTAGAGTACTCTGATGATAATAGTAGTTACGCGACAGTTTTAACTGAAACGATTGTTGATGAAAATGAAGATCACTGGGCAGATATTTCTACACACTATGTATCATTCGATCCCGTAAAAGCTCGCTATTTTAAAGTAACCGTTAAACCTTCTGTTATGCCTGAGTGGCATCCGGGAAGCGGACGAAGAGCTTATATATTCGTAGATGAAATAAGTATGAATTAAGCTAATTGTATTAAAATCTTACAATACTACACTATGAAACAACTGATTGCACTGCTTTACTTTTGTGTAGCAACACCAATGTTTTTATCAGGTCAAACTTTATCTTTTAATGATAATGTGCCCAAACTTTCAATTAATGGCAAGACTGTGATTACTCCGGCAAAGAAAGGATTATGGTCGGTTGCCACAGGTTGGGAAAACGATTGGATGACTAACTGGCATCATGCAAACCCTACTGAAGTAGAGCATTCGGGTGATTGGACAATTTTAAAGGGCAATTTAGTTCTCCCTGAGGGCGAGATGTTATTAAGAGATTCATACAAAGTTATTGAAGGTGGTTTACTAAAATGTATTCGTCGCTTTGAATGGAAGGGACAGGACACTTTGCATAACGCAACCCTTTCGGTCCGTTTCAGAATGAATGGCGAATCTCTAAAGCCTCTACTCCCCGGTATTTTATATTACGGAAATCAGATGGGAGCTAAAGTGAACCCCGATATAATTCCTGTTTACACAGGCAACCCAGGTGAGTTTGGAATTTTTGAAGACCATCGCTACCCTATGCCCTTTGCCATGCTTGAGAATGCAACTGATAAATATGCTGCTGCGATACACACAACTCCAAGTCCGGTTAGAGGTGCAGTGCTAAACGACCAGTGGTGGTCTATGGGTATTGAGGCAAATGATGGATATACCGACTTTGTACTCTATTCGGGACCAATTGGTTATAACGGTCAGCATAGCGTGGCAAAGGCTCTGCAAAGAACTCCCATGAAGTATAGTGATACTTATCTTTCGCTTGAACCGGGCAGAATTATAGAGAAAGAGTTTTATATCGAACTTTACCCTATTGAGCGCGAAGGAAGTGGATTTCAACGTCCGCTGTATACCTCAATGGATTTACATAAACCATATGATTCAGATAGGTTTGAGGAATTTAACTCAATTATAGAAAGTAAATTTCAATTTGCCAAGACAAGGTGGATCGACAATAGTTCTAATCCCGGATTTGGTATGTATGACCTCTCTATTCGCGAGGATTTAGTTATGGGATGGTGCGGTCAGGCAGATTCGCCCGGCTACTCACTGCAGGTACTAAACGAAATGCTAAACGACTCAGGAATTGAGGATAAGGTGCAGCACTCAATGGACTTTTTAACTACTTATCCTGTTGATGAAAATGGGATGTTTCCTGTAGGCTATAATGTTGGCGACAAGAGGTTTCATGGTGGCGATCATGTATCTTGCGGACAAGCGATGTATAACTTTGCTAAAGCTATTGAAACTGCGAGGAAGAGCAATAAGTATGATACAGATAAATGGGAGGTTTTTCTTAAGGATGCAGCCGACGGACAGAGTAGGCGTATCTTAAGTAGTAGTTGGGATCCGTACTCAACTGCTGAGGGTTTTTATATTGCACCACTTATTATCGCCTATCAATTGTTTGATAATGATGTTTATCGTGATGCTGCTGTTAAAGCTGCTGAAGTGTTTGCCGACAGACATCTTGAAATGAACGGAGCTTATTGGGGTGGCACCTTAGATGCTACGTGTGAAGACAAAGAGGGTGCATGGGCCGCTTTTCAGGGTTTCCTTGAATTGTATGAACGCTTGAAAGAAGATAAGTATCTTGATTGGGCAAAACATGCTATGGATGTTTGCCTAAGTTATGTAGTGGTCTGGGATATTCCTCTTCCGGCAGGACGAATGGCTGATTATAATTTTAAAACTACAGGCTGGACAGTTGTTTCTCCTCAAAATCAACATATTGATGTTTATGGAGTATTGTTTGCACCTGAAGTGTATAAAATGGGTGTATACCTTAATGATGATAGGCTGAAGAAGCTTGCTCCGGTTATGTATAAAAGCTGCTTTCAACTAACAGACGCATACGGAAGTCAGGGTGAACAGCTACAACAGACAAATTTTGCACAACAAGGCGACATGTCGAATGTGCATAAACTACGTGGTGGTTATTCAGAAAACTGGACAGTATTCTGGATAACGGCTCATTTTTTAAATGCAGCTGCTCGCTTTGTGGAAATAGGAGTTAATTGAGTTAGAGTTTCACATATGAAGAATTTTTACTCTTTAATTAATGAGTATAGGAGCTGTATCTCTTCTGCCCACAATGACTCATCAGGAGTTTCAAGAATAATTGGTAGATTATCGAAACGAGGGTCATTCATAATGAATGAAAACACATCCATATTCATTATACCTTTACCCAGGCTGTCGTGACGATCGACACGTGATGCGAGCTCTTTCTTGGAGTCGTTTAGGTGAATTCCTTTCAGGTAATTGAAGCCTACAATCTCTCCGAATTTACTGAATGTGTCATCGTACCCCTCACGAGTGCGGATTTCATATCCAGCTGCAAGCGTATGGGCAGTATCAATACAAACCCCTACTCTGCTTTTATCCTCAATTTTATTAATAATATGTGCAAGCTGCTCGAATGTATGTCCGAGGTTAGTGCCTTGTCCGGCAGTATTCTCGAGAACAGCACATACTCCTCTTGTTCTGTCGAGAGCCATATTTATTGATTCAGCTATTCTGTCGAGACATTCATCAATTGATATTGCATTCAGGTGACTGCCGGGATGAAAATTAAGTCGGTTTATTCCAAGCTGTTCGCATCTGTGCATTTCATCGTAAAATGCATTACGCGACTTCTCAACACCCTCTTCAGTTGGGTTACCAAGATTAATAAGGTAGCTACTGTGAGGAAGTATATGATCCGGTGAATAACCGTACAATTCGCAACGAGTTTTGAAGTTTACAATATTCTCTTCTTTATAAGGCGAAGCTACCCATTGGCGTTGATTCTTTGTGAAAAAGGCAAAAGCTTTTGCTCCTATAGCATTTGCATTTACTGGTGCATTTTCAACTCCTCCGGATGCACTTATATGGGCTCCTACAAATTTCATTTTTTTTATTTTTCAATTTTCAAAAACTACCTGTATTAACATAAACAGGTCTTATAGTTTAGCTCAATTATTTTTATGAGCCTGTACTGTTTTTCGGGAAAGTAATAAGATAGCTTAACCCCCCTTCATTTCTGTTCTTAGCGACTATACTTCCTTTATGAAGTAATACTGCATTCTTAACTATTGAAAGGCCTAATCCCGATCCGCCACTATTACGTGTTCTACCCTCATTTACACGATAGAAACGCTCGAATATTCTTGCAAGGTGCTTTTCTTCAACACCTTTACCCGTATCATAAAATTCAAAATAGAAAGAAGTACTGTTTTCGCTATAGCAGCGTGTAACAATATCAATATTCTCACCACCGTAAGCCATTGAGTTTTCTGTAAGGTTTCTGAATATTGAATAAAGTAATGTGCGATTACCGTTAATAATGACATTATCATTTACTTCAATTTTGAAGTCATCGCCTTTTTCCTCAAGCTTATCATATAAATCAGACTTAAGGTTTTCAAGTAGCTCCTTTATGTTAACCGGCTCCTTTTCAAATCTGTCGGAGGCTTCCTCTATTTTGGTGAGCATGGAAATATCCTGAATCAACTCTGATAACTGAATTGTTTGTGCGTATGCCCTATTAATAAAGTTTGGTACTTTTTCATTTACTTCATTGTTTTGATACAGGTTAAGAATTGTTTCGAGGTAACCCCTGATACTTGTAACAGGTGTACGAAGCTCATGAGCAATATTATTGGTCATTTCCTGCTTGAGCTGTCGGGTCTTCTCTGATTTAGTAATATCGCTAATATAAAGTTCGAAATTCTTATCCTCAAATACAATTACACGAACATTAAACTGCTTACCACTCTTATCGAACCTTTGAGTAAATATATTGTTCTCTTTATTTTCATTATTAAGGAAGGCAACAATCTCTTTAAATTCAGGCTCATAAAAAAGCTGTTCAACATCCAAAGTAGGTGTATCTACAATAATATTCAGGTATTGCAGAAAATGTGAATTTGAGTAGATATTTTTTTTATCTTTTGAGAAGATGGCAATTCCCTCTTCAGAATACTGGAAGTGTTTTAACAACTTCTCACGCTCTGTTGCCAACTTACGTTGATTCTCACGAAGGAGATTGTAGTTTTCAACAATATCCGCACTCACCTCACCTACTTCATCATCTGCAAAATGGAAGTCGGCAGGTATAGGCATACCCTTCTTAAGACTCAGGGAAAACTCCCTAAGTTCTCTGATAGATCTAGTAAACCGGTTAGTAAAATATAACATCATCAATACGCATATGATGAAAAAAAGCAGTATAAAGAATGCAAAGCTGTTTTCAGCATTGATGAATGTTTTGAGATTTACATCATAAGGCAGGGCCATACGAATAAATAAACCTTCGTTATATTTTTTTGCATAATATAGATACTCTATATCATTACTTGAAGATATTCTAATGTTGGAGCCATGTCCCAAAGCTACGGAAGTCTGTATTTCTGGACGATTAAGATGATTTTCCAGATCATCTGCTTCTATAAGGTTATCGAAAAGGACATTACCCTGCCAGCCAATAATAGTTAGTCTTAAATCAGGCTGCATATAGCTCAGCAACTCATTTACACCAGAATCATTTATTCCTTCAGAAATTGTATTGTTTTTATTAAGATAAGCGAAAACTATATCTGCATTGTTTTCCAGGGTACGTTCAAGACTATCTGTCCTTTCTTTCTTTATCTGATCTTGCTCAAAGAGAATTATGCCCACTGTGAAAGCAGCGATAATTACAGAAAATATAATTAGTATTCGTCCTTTAAATGAAATTCTCTTTCTCATTTTCAATTAAAAAAATTAACTCATGTTTTACTCACTATCTGTTTTATCTTCTAAATCGAGGTAATAACCAAAACCTGAACGATTTACAATAATTGATGAATAATCACCCATTTTCTTGCGAAGCCGGGTAATATGTACATCAACAGTACGATCCAAGACGTATTCATTATCACCCCAAACACTATCAAGTATATCTGCACGGGTTAATACACTTGGTGTAACCTGTGCCAATAATGAAAGTATTTCAAACTCTTTTTTGGTCAAAGATACATCATTTCCTTCTATGGTGACTCTGTTTGCTGGAATATCTATTACCAGCCCCTTATACTTCCACTTTGTTGTTGCAGGTTGCTTTATAAGAACAGTACGTTTAAGAAGTGCTTTTACTCTTGCGATAACTTCCTTTATTGAGAAAGGTTTTGCAATATAATCATCACCTCCAAGCGAGAAGCCGGTAAGCATATCGTTCTCAGTATTCTTGGCTGTGAGAAAAATAATTGGGATATAATTTCTGTCATTCCGTAGCTTTTCAGCCATTTTGAAGCCTGAAATTCCATCCATCATCACATCAAGAATTATAAGCTGATGCACATCGGTTATCATTTCCAGTGCCTCTTCTCCAGACGTTGCAACATCTACAATGAACCCTTCTTTCTCAAGATTAAATTGCAGAATATCACAGATATCCTTTTCATCGTCAACAACTAAAATTCTTCCTTCCATATCTCTAAAAAGATGTTATTTTTTGGAGCTTGACTCATCTGAAGGCCTGTTAGGCGTCTTAACGTGACGAATATCCTTTCCTTCAATCAGATAAACTGCAGATTCTGCAATATCTACCGCCTTATCACCAATACGCTCAAGATAATAAGAGATGCTGTTGAGGTTCATCATGTTTACAAGCGACTGTGTATTCTGTACCATACCGTTGAAGTCTTCGGCAAGCTTCTTCTCTATTTTGCGCTCAAGCTTATCAACCTTATCATCCATCATTATTGTATCGTAGGCCATTTCATTGCTTACGCCTGAAAAAGCGAATATAGCATTTCTTATCATCTTATCTGTTTGGACAAACATCTTGTCAAGAAGCTTTTTATAAGATTCGTAGCCTCCAACTTTAAAGTCTATCTCTTCCAAAGCAATTCTGATATTCTCCAACAGATCGCCTACCCTCTCCATTGATATTGTCATATCATGATAAGCCATAAGTCGACGTAAGTCAGACGCTCTTGGCGTAAACAACATTATTGCATTTATCACTTTCTCTTTGATTGTAACATCCAAAGAATTGACAATTTTCTCATTACGCTTTAAAAGCTTTATTATTTCCTCATTGTGATTATCGTGTACTAACTCTGACGCTTTCTTCATTTGTGTAAGCACTATTTCAGATAAAAGTAGAAAATCGCTGTGAAGCTGGTCTAAGTATTTGTCTTTGATTCCCAATATCGGAGAGGAATCTTTTTTTATATTTTGTGCGTCCATAAGTTAGTTAATATTAATATGTTTATTACCCTGTATTATACAATTTATCCGAATACACCTGTCAGGTATTCCTCGGTTTTCTTATTCTTAGGCTTAGTAAACATTTGAGTTGTATTATCATGTTCAATCAATTCACCAAGATACATAAACATTGAATTATCGGAGATACGAGCTGCCTGCGACATATTATGTGTTACAACTATAATAGTGAATTCCTTCTTTAATTCCAACAATAATTCTTCTATTTTGTTCGTGGATATAGGATCAAGAGCAGATGTTGGCTCATCCATAAGTAGAATTTCAGGCTTAAGCGCCAAAGTACGTGCTATACATAAACGCTGCTGCTGACCTCCTGAAAGAAAAGACCCTCTTTTGTTCATTACATCCTTAACCTCATCCCACAAAGCAACACTTTTCAGGCTATTCTCTACAATCTCATCCTTTTCCTTTCGCTTAAGTCTTATTCCATTAAGCCTATATCCCGCAATTACATTATCATATATGCTCATTGTAGGGAAAGGGTTTGGTTGCTGAAAAACCATGCCTGCCATTCGGCGTACCTCCATTGGATCCATTTCCAGCACATCTCTACCTTTAATAATAATCTCTCCCGTAGTTTGTATATGGCTATAAAGATCATGCATACGGTTTATTGCACGCAAAAGGGTACTCTTACCGCAACCAGAGGGTCCCATTATAGCTGTTATAGTATTTGGATTGATATCCGTTGTTACATTTTTAACTGCATAAGTACCCTGTGAGTATGATACTGACACATCTTTTAGCTGTAGTATAGGCTCCATTCCATTCATAAGTTTAAATCTTCCATTTACGTGCTACAATTTTAGCAATCCAGTTTAACAGGAATATAACAATAAGTAATAACAGGGATGATGACCAAACCATGTCTACAAGATTAGGATCATTATA
Source organism: uncultured Proteiniphilum sp. (assembly GCA_964648775.1). Lineage (GTDB taxonomy): Bacteria > Bacteroidota > Bacteroidia > Bacteroidales > Dysgonomonadaceae > Proteiniphilum. The sequence goes on from CAZYNA010000017.1 coordinate 11,834, forward strand.
AAAATCCCATATTAGCAGAGGTATTGCACTGGTTGGCTCCATTACGTTCCAGTTTACAACCGAAGCTCCTAAAGCAGTTAGCATTAATGGAGCTGTTTCGCCCATAACACGTGATATGGCCAGTAATATTCCTGTAAAAATACCTCCAAAGCCCGAAGGTAATAAAATTTGAAATACAACGTTTGTATAAGATGATCCTAAAGCCAGACCGGTTTCTTTATAAGATCTGGGTAACATCTTAAGAGTTTCTTCTGTTGAGCGAACAATCATTGGCAGCATCATTATGGTTAGTGCTACACTACCGGCAAGCGCTGAATATCCGCCAAAAGGTTTAACAACCCAAGCATATGCAATAATACCTATAACAATTGATGGCATTCCTTGTAAAAGATCTGTAAGGAAACTGATTACTTTAGCAAATCTCTTATCCTTATTTTCCGATAGATAAATTCCAATAAACAGTCCCAAAGGCACTGAGAAAAGTATGGCAAGTCCCACAATTAAAATAGTCCCCGTGATTCCATTTAAGATACCTCCCGGAATAGGATCACCATTCATCTTCGCTATCAGGGCATCCATAGATGAGGGGGTTACTTCTGTGAACAGATTGATATTAAAACTGCTATAACCTTTCGACACTACATCCCACAAAATAACAAACAGAGGTATCATTGTAAGGAAAGAGAGTCCACAAATCAGCCAATATATCAGCTTATCTTTACCCTTTCGGGCCCTTATTGAGGTTAATGTTGTAGTTTTCATACGTTAGCAAATCTCCTCATTACAAGTTTAGCAATCATATTAATGAGTGCAGTAATTATAAAAAGTAATAGTCCGATTGCAATTAAAGAACTCAGCTTTAATCCGTCGGCTTCTCCAAACTGATTCGCAATAACACTGGCCATGGTATTACCGGTATCCCTCAACCCTTGCGGTATTCGGTCGGTATTTCCTATTAGCATCGTTACTGCCATTGTCTCTCCTAAAGCTCTTCCTAAAGCAAGAATATAAGATGCTACTATTCCCGAAACAGCATTAGGCACACTTATGTGCTGCACCACTTCGATTCGGGTAGCACCCAAACTATAAGCACCCTCTTTAAGATTGTTGGGCACCATTGAGATAAATTCTGTACTTAGGGATGAGGCATAAGGTATAATCATTATTGCAAGTACAACCGACGATAGGAATATACCGAATCCCTGAGCGTTTATACCCATATCTATAATTATCGGACGAATAGTGTAAAACCCCCACAGACCGTATACTATAGAAGGAATTCCTGCCAGAAGGTCAACTACTGAACTAACTACAGACGCCACTTTTTTCCCCTTAAAATACTCTCCATTGAACAGAGCAACCGCAAATGACAGAGGAATACAAAGAATTAATGCAAAAAAAGCTGTGTACAATGTTCCTACAACAAACGACAGTGCGCCATACTCTTCCGTTGCAGGACGAGGGTCCCATTCTGAGTTAGTAATAAAACCCAAAATTCCGTATTCATGAAAGGTTTCGGTAGATCTGCTTACCAGTGCATAAATTATTCCTGCAGTTAATATCAATATTAACAATGCTGCAAAGAATAATAAGAACCGGAATATTTTATCTTTCATTTTTAATTATTTTGCAAGTTTATTGCATTGCCACCATAGTTAATCTGATTTATCAAATTTCTGTTTTTCTCTACGGCCTGACCCGATAACGGTGCGTAATTAATTTGTGCTGCAACTTTTTGACCTTCAGGACTTATTACATATTCTAAAAGCGTAATCAGATCCTCTGCCTCTTTTTCCGACCTGCTATCATACTGTTGATCTTTATATACAAGAATCCATGTGAAAAGACTTATAGGATAAGCATTGGGGTCGTCGGAATCTGTTATTGTGGCACGCATATCATCCGGTAATTCAACATTGGCTGCTGCAGAGATAGTTTCGAGGGTAGCATCTACAAAATTACCGGCTCTGTTTTTTAGCTTTGCCGTTGGTAATTGAAGTGTTAAAGCATACTCAGAGCCGATATAACCAATTGCTCCCTCGGTTTGCTGAACTATTCCCGCTACTCCGGGGTTGCCCTTTGCTGCAATTCCTGCAGGCCATTTCAGTGACTTCCCTTTTCCCATAACATTCTCCCACTCATTACTTACTACTGAGAGATATTCAGAAAAGTTGAATGTTGTTCCACTTCCGTCTGAGCGATAAACAGGTGTTATTTCAAGATCAGGAAGGTTTACGCCGGGGTTTATAGCTTTTAATTTCGGGTCGTTCCACCTTGTTATTTTTCCCAGATATATATCTGAAATAAGTGGCCCTGTTATTCTCAGGCTGTCGACTCCTTCAAGTGTATAAGCCATTACTACTCCACCCATACATGTTGCAATATGAATCACTTCGGCTTCCATAGATTCTATTTCGCGTTCGTTTAGAAATGCGTCACTTGCACCAAAATCAACTGAATGATCCCGCAAGCTACGAATGCCTCCTCCACTACCAATTGCACCGTAATTAACGGTATAGCTATCATTGGCTCGCATAAAATCTCTGAATATTATATTATAATATGGATAGGGAAATGTTGCTCCGGCGCCCGAAATGGTACTTTTTGAATTACTTCCCCCGGAGCCGGAAGATCCTCCATTACAAGATAATAGTAAGACGGGGAAAAGTAAAAATAAAAATATTAGCCTCATTAAACTAAACCTAAATTGTCTGTTTTGAAGATTTAATGCAAAAATACAACAACCATGTTACAAATCAAATACAAAATTGTTACGTATTTGTTAAGATTGAGGTAAGAGCAAAAAATCTATTTCACAAATCGTTCAACCTTCAGAGGAATTTCTGATTCTTTTTCGGGATCCCATTTCCAGGAGCTATCTCTCAAAAGTCTGGTTATTTTATCAATTTTTTCCTCTCTGGTTAGTTTAGCAAGCTGATCGGCATGAACCAATAAAGAGATTTTCTCTTCTGATTTATGAGGATATCTTACATCAAGATCGTACTGATCTTCGGTTGTACCCCCATATCGTAATCCAATGAATTTACGGTGACTGTCATCATCGTCCCACTTCCAGCGTACAAGTATAGCCTTGGCCATGCTATTACGCTTTGAATTACTTTTAATTATTTCTTTCATCATATTATCATCCATAGCGAGAAAGTTTTAACTGCAAAAAAGCATATTTATATTTTTTTGGCAAATAACGCTAAATAATACTCAAAAAAAAGAATGAGTCCCACAAAATTTATGTACTTTTGTAGAACTGTCATTTTTATATGACACCTTAATTGTAAAGCCGTTCGGATTGTGAAATTTGGGCGGCTTATTTTTGCCCAATATTCTATTCCATATTTCTAAACACTATTTTATTAAACAAGTTCACAGGTTTAAGTTAAATCGTAATTTTTTTATTGTTTTTTCTTTTAGTGTACAACTTAATGGATATTAAGAGGTAATATCAATACGATCTGAAGCTATTTAATTAAATAATTGTATTTTTGTAATTGAAAAGTAATTTCTTTTCTGTGTAGCTTAGGAAACCACATAAAAAACAAAGAATGATGAAAGATTATAAGAATCAGGATGCACTTGTTCTATTTTCCGGAGGACAAGATTCCACAACTTGCCTTTATTGGGCTAAAAAGAATTTCAGAAATGTTTTTGCTCTATGCTTTTCTTACGGACAACGACATTTGCAAGAGGTAGAAAATGCAAGACAACTGGCCGAAGAAGCCAATGCACCGTTCAGGATACTGGATGTTGGTGTTATTTCTAACCTTGCACCAAACTCATTAACAAACACTTCAATTGATATGGACAGCGAGAAGCCGGCCGGCTCGCACCCAAATACATTTGTACCCGGAAGAAACCTGCTGTTCTTAACTTTTGCTGCTACTATTGCATATGCTGAAGGTATTAAACATCTGGTAACAGGTGTGTCTGAGGCAGATTATAGTGGTTACCCTGATTGCAGAGATACATTTATCCGATCGGCTAATACTACTTTAAATTTGTCGATGGATCATCAGTTTGTGATTCACACTCCTTTGATGTGGCTTGACAAAATGGGGGTTTGGCAAATGGCTGACGAACTCGGGGTTTTTGATATTGTTAAAAACAGAACGCTTACATGCTATAATGGTGTTTTAGCCGACGGATGTGGGTATTGTCCGGCGTGTACTATCAGAAACAGAGGGCTGGAAGAGTATATTGTAGACAAGGAAAAACATCAGTAATAACAGATAATAATTCACACATTAATATATTAACGTTATGAGTATAGAGGGATTATCTCTTTTGGGGGGAGATACAGAATATAAAAATGATTATGCCCCTGAAGTACTTGAAGCATTTGAAAATAAGCACAAGGAGAATGACTATTGGGTTACATTTGATTGTCCTGAGTTTACAAGCTTGTGCCCCATTACTAATCAACCTGATTTTGCGACCATCAGAATCGATTATATACCTGATATCAAGATGGTTGAAAGTAAGAGTTTAAAGCTTTATCTATTTAGTTTCAGAAATCATGGAGCTTTTCATGAGGATTGCATAAATATTATAATGAAAGATCTGATTGATTTGATGAATCCTAAATATATTGAGGTAACGGGTATTTTTACTCCACGCGGAGGGATAAGTATCTACCCATACGCAAATTATGGTCGTAAAGGAACAAAGTTTGAAAAAATGGCTGAAGAGCGACTTTCCAGTCACTCTTTTCCATTATAAAAGGCATTCTACTCTGCTTCAACCGTTTCAGGTTCATAATATCTCACCCAATCGATAAACATATCGGCTGGAAGTATAGTGGGATCAGTATCTTTGTTGATACGGAGACCAAGAAACAGATCGAAATCAAGATCGTTGTAAGGAAATTGTCCCGGAATATCTGTAGGAATTCTGGGATATTTTTTTGCTCTCATTCCATCAATATAAAATACAAGACTATCGGCGTACTTCTCTACACTATATATATGGTATTCCATCGGATCAACTTGAACAAGCGCACTCGATGGCGGATTGTCTGGCATTCCCTGAGTAGTTGTATATTCTGAAGATACGGATTGATAAATAAACTCATCAACACCGTACTGCTGCATTAAATCGATAGAGATGTTATCCTCTCCGGATGTTGGAATTAGTGAGATGTAGGGGGTTGCGCCAACTGTGGGATTGATCTTTACTCGTACTTCAATTCTTTTAACCTCATTCGCCTTTACACCCTCTCTGGTAATACCACCTGTGATAAATGGAAGATCATCATCGTCCGACTGGTTAGCCAGTCCTCTTAATACAAGTTTACCATCCTGCAACACGTAAAGTGCATCGTCGGAACTCATATATCTATACCTGTGTTGTTTTCCTCTTTGGGTTTTAGACCATTCAGCTTCATTTAGCAATTCATCAAAATCATCTTCCCACGCAAGTGTCCAACCTTTTCTGTATTTTTCATCTTCGATGCTTGTGGAAGAAAAACAGGAGGAAAGCGTAAGTACTAAAAAAATTGATAATGCTGTAATAGTGTACTTTTTCATAACAGTTTTCTCTTTTATATTTATAAAACTACCTGCAAATACAATTAAATGATGTAAATCACAAGCAGGCCTCAAAAGTAAGTATTATACCTTTCATTTTAATCGCTATTGTCCACAAAATGTGTTAATCTGGTCATTTTTCCACTCTTTTTACTACCTTTGCCACTTACATACATTAGATGTTTCACAATAAAATTTAATTGTTCAAGCAAAATGCCTGAGATCTCTATACGTGGCATTGAGATGCCCGAATCCCCTATACGTAAATTAGCACCTCTTGCAGAGCGTGCCAAAGCCGAAGGTATTAAAGTTTATCATTTAAATATCGGTCAGCCCGACCTCCCATCTCCGGTATCTGCACTCGATGCAATAAAAAATATCGACAGGACAACACTTGAGTATAGCCCGAGTGATGGTTACCGTTTCTACAGAGAGAATCTGGTTGATTACTATAAAAAGTTTAATATTGATATTACACCCGAAGAGATTATAGTTACAGCAGGTGGTTCTGAAGCGGTTTTATATGCTTTTATGGCTTGTCTGAATCCCGGCGATGAAATTATTGTCCATGAACCTGCGTATGCCAACTATATGGCTTTTGCTATTTCGGCCGGTGCAATAATTCGTACTATACCTTCTGAAATGGAATCGGGTTTCGCACTTCCGAAGATTGAGGAATTTGAAAAGATTATAAATGAGCGCACTAAGGGAATATTGATTTGCAACCCCAACAACCCAACCGGATACGTTTACTCTCCAGTAGAGATGGAAAAGATAAGGTTACTGGTAAAAAAGCATAACCTGTTTCTGTTTTCAGATGAGGTTTACAGAGAGTTTATTTATAATGATACTCCATATATTTCTGCGTGTCACCTTAAGGATGTGGAGGAAAATGTTGTATTGATTGACTCTGTCTCTAAGCGATATAGCGAGTGTGGAATTAGAATTGGAGCGCTTATCACTAAAAACAAAGCTGTGCACGACACAGTTATGAAATTCTGTCAGGCAAGGTTAAGCCCTCCTTTAATCGGACAAATTGCTGCAAACGCTTCATTAAAGGAAAATGGTGCTTATATGCAATATAACTTTAATGAATATAAGAGCAGACGGGATTATCTGATTGAGAGGTTGAACAGGATGCCGGGCGTATATTCACCAATGCCTCAAGGCGCCTTTTATACACTTGCACAGCTTCCGGTAGATGATGCCGACAAGTTTTGCGAATGGTGCTTATCTCACTTCCGTTATAAAGGGGAAACTATATTTATGGCACCTGCATCCGGGTTTTACGTTACTCCCGGATTGGGTAAAAAGGAGGTTAGAATTGCTTATGTGATTAACAAGAGTGATTTAAGTAAAGCTATGACAATTTTAGAAAAAGCTCTCGAAGCATATCCAAATACCACCATTTAATTATAACAAAAACAACCATGAATGCAGAGCTTTTTATAGCACGAAGAATTTATAAAGGCGAAAAGAAGGATGATAAGCATGTTTCTTCTCCTGCAATTAAAATTGCTATTGCCGGTATTGCACTGGGATTGGCAGTGATGATTGTTGCAGTTTGCGTGATAGTGGGCTTTAAGAATGAAATCAGAGGCAAAGTAGTGGGATTTGGTTCCCATATTCAGATTACCTCTTTCGACAGTAATGCATCGTATGAATATTCACCTATTGCTTTTTCTGATACGCTGGCAGAGGAGCTGATGGCGAATCCTGAAATTAAACATATTCAGGAATTTATATCTAAACCGGGAATCATTAAGACCGACGACGATTTTATGGGAGTGGTCTTAAAAGGGGTTACTGACAGTTACGACTGGGAATTCTTCAGTTCAAACATGGTTGAAGGTAATGTGATTGTCCCGAATGACACTTCTTCAGCAAATCAGGTTATAATTTCAACAAAAATTGCAGACAAACTTCATCTTAGCCTGGGCGACAGAATTACTTGTTACTTTGTTCAGGAGCCGGTTAGGGCCCGACGATTTGATATTGTGGGTGTATATCAGACCAATTTTGAGGATTATGATAACCTTTTTCTAATAACCGAAAAGGAAATTCTGGCTGGTTTAAATGGGTGGGATGATGACATGGTGAGCGGTATTGAAGTGCTGGTTAATGATTACAATAACCTGGATCTGACAACTCAGGAGCTTTTCTTTGATATGGCTAGCTATAGAGACAGACTGGGCAATACATTGTATGCACGATCAATTAAAGACATTAATCCAATGATATTTAACTGGCTCAACCTTTTGGATATGAATGTGTGGATTATTATAATTCTGATGTTGATTGTATCGGGATTTACCATGATTTCAGGGTTACTCATAATTATTCTCGAAAGAACGAATATGATAGGAATCTTAAAGTCAATTGGAGCAAGGGATTTCAGCATCCGCAGGGTATTTCTCTATCTATCTGCTTTTTTGATTGGAAGAGGGATGCTGTGGGGAAATGTTGTTGCATTATTATTCTGCTTTATTCAGGATAGATTTCAGATACTTAAGCTTGATCCTGCAACATACTACCTATCGGCTGTACCTATTGATCTGAATCCGATTTATATTATCCTTTTAAACGTTGGAACTCTTTTAATTTCGCTATTAATGATGATTGCCCCTTCATACCTGGTAGCGAAAATTACACCATCAAAATCAATTCAATTTGAATGAATCATGAAAATACTACATACAGCTGACTGGCACCTGGGAAAGCGTCTGGATGATTTTTCCCGATTTAAAGAGCAGATTGTTGTGCTGCAAGAGATTTGCGAGATTGCAAACAGTGAACATGCCGATGTAGTTGTAGTTGCGGGTGACTTATTTGATACTTTTAACCCACCGGCTGAAGCAACTGATTTATTTTATAAGATATTAAAGCAACTGACTAATGGGGGCAGGCGACCGGTTATTGCTATTGCCGGAAATCATGACTCTCCCGACAGAATAGAGGCTCCTGACCCACTAGCTCGTGAATGCGGAATTATATTTGCAGGGTATCCAAACTCTGTTGTACCTGAATTTGAACTTGAGTCGGGACTTAAAGTTCTGAAAAGCGAAGAGGGATTTCTGGAGTTGAAACTCCCTGACTCTGACTATCCTTTACGAATTTTACTTACTCCTTATGCCAATGAGTACAGACTAAAAACTTTTCTTGGTGTTGAGGATAGTGAACAGGAATTTAGAGCTATTTTGCAGCAAAAATGGCTTAATCTTGCTGAAAAGTATTGCGATGATGCGGGAGTAAATATTTTGGTCTCTCATATTTTTATGGTAAAAAAGGGTGATCCGTTACCTGAGGAACCTGAAGATGAAAAACCTATTTTACATGTTGGCGGAGCTCAAGCAGTTTACACAGAGAATATTCCACCTCAAATACAATATACCGCACTGGGGCATTTACATAGAATGCATAGAGTAGATAAATATGCAAATCCGGTATATTATAGTGGTAGCCCCCTATCCTACAGTTTTTCAGAAGCAAATCAGAGAAAATATGTATTAATCATTGATGTTGAACCAGGTAAGGATGCAACTGTTTCTGAAAAAGAGCTAACGCAAGTGCGTCCGCTGATCAGAAAAAGGGTTGAGGGAGTTGAGAATGCGGTTAGCTGGCTTTTGGAGAACCAGAATGCACTGGTTGAACTTACTCTTGTAACTGATAATTTTCTCACTGCAAAAGAAAGAAGAAGATTATATTCTGTCCACTCCGGATTAGTTTCTATAATTCCTGAAGTGAAAAATATTGAAAGTATGGCTTCGGCAAAGAGTTTAAATATTGATATCTCAAAAGGTATGGAAGAGCTGTTTACCGACTACTTTAAGCATGTTAAGGGACAAAGTCCTAATGATGATATTTTGAATCTTTTTAAAGAAATATTGGCAGAAGAGGAGGAAGATAAATGATACCTATTGAGTTGACCATACAGGGGCTTTATTCATATCAAAAGAAACAGACTATCAATTTCAGAGAGCTTACCGAAGCCGGTTTATTTGGCATTTTTGGTGGGGTTGGAAGTGGTAAATCATCAATTTTAGAGGCAATTACTTTTGCTATTTATGGTAAAACAGACCGCTTAAATCTTTCAGGAGATAACAGGAATTACAATATGATGAACCTGAAATCTGATGAGCTATTGATTGATTTTACCTTTGAAACGGGTAAAGAGCAGACTGCATACCGGTCGATAGTAAAAGGCAGAAGAAACAGCAAAAGGTTTGATGATGTTAAAGCTCCCGAACGTACTACGTTGAAAATGATTAATAATGAGTGGGAACCAATTGAGCTTAATGAGTTGGAAAAAGCAATTGGTTTGAGCTATGACAACTTTAAACGTACAATTATTATCCCTCAGGGGCAATTCCAGGAGTTTTTGCAATTGGGTAATAAAGATCGCACAACAATGATGAAGGAGCTCTTTCATCTCGATAAATATGAGTTTTATTATAAAGTAGTTGCGGTTGAGACAAAAAACAATGCAAAAAAACAAAATATAGAAGGTCAGATGCAACAGTTGGGTACCGTTGATCCGGATCAGCTGAATGAATATAAGAATGAACTGACCTTATTAGGAAGTAAACTTTTGCAACTAAATCAAAATCTTACCGAAGATCAGAAAAAAGAGGAGGAGCTTAGGGGGTTGTTAGAGCTTACTAATAACAGAAACATTGCTGATGCTGAGCATAACAATCTGGTTGACCAGAAAAACTATTATACTAATCTTGAAAATAAGATAATCAATTATGAGCTGTGTGTAAATACTTTTAAGCACCTGCTCGACTCACTTTACAATGAGAAAGAGAAAGAGAAAAAAAGGAGAGAAATAATTGAAGTTGACAACAATAGATTAAAAGAAGAGAGTGAACGGATTAAAACGTTAGAAGAGCAGTTAAAGATTTTGCAGCCGAAATATGATAAACGTGATGAGCTGAAACGGAAATCTGAGGAGCTTAACACCTTACTTAAAATAAATGAGCTTGATAAACTGGTTGATGATTATACAAATAAGGTTGAAATTGGAACTGATTTTTTGAGTGAGGCTATCAAAAATGTAGATTCTTTTAAGAAGGAGCAGAAGAGCCTCGAGCTTAGTTTAAAAGAGCTGAGAGACTCAATGCCCGACCTGTCATTATTGTCTTCAATTAGCCTATGGTACAGAGATAAGATTAATATGGAAAATCAGCTTTCCGAAACAGAGAAGAATATTGAAAAGTATAAAGAGCAGGCAGATAAAATTGAAAGGGAGAAGTCGGAACTACTGACCAGTTCTATGTTTAATAATTTTCTTAAAACTGATTATGCTGACCCTCATGAATATTTGAAACATGGTGTAACTGAATTAAAGAAACAGTTGGAATCTGCAGAAGAAGAGGAGAAGCACTTTGTAGTAAAAGAGCAGCTAAAATCATTTGCCAAGGATCTAAAAGATGATACCCCCTGCCCTCTCTGTGGCTCATTGCATCACCCCGACCTATTTAGCAGTGATGATATTAGTGAAGAACTCTATAAAATAAAAGATTTAAAACTGAGTATTAACAAAAGAATAGAGATGGCTAACTCGCTCTCATATGAATTAAAGATGTTGGAGAGCAGACAAAAGGATAGTATGAAGGTAATATCCGATTATGTGAACGACAGGAAGGCTATTCAGCTAAAAATAGATGAACATCTAAATGCATTTAAATGGAGCGAATATAAAAGATTCGAGGAGCTTGAAAAGGCCTATGAGGTGGCAAGGGAGTTAAAGCAAAGAGAGTCTGAAAAAGAGAAAGCACTGCAAAATACTGCAAATGAACTGGCAAAACAGGAATCAAACAGAGATAGAGCAAGAGAAAAGCTGGAACTTATTAAAAATGATCTAACCAAAAACACAACTGAAATAAATCTACTGCGCGAACAGCTTCATATAATTTCTGCTGACCAATATGATATGGTTCCGGAAAAAGATATTGAATCAGAAAAAGAGCAGTTGAACAGAGAGTATCAGGAAATACAGACTGAATACTCTACTAAACTTGAGGAGCTTCATAATCTTAACAGACAAACTGAATTACTTAAAGGCAAGCTTGAAGTAAACAGAGCTGAGTTGAAAAATGATCTGAATGTTATTGTAAATCTGGAGGAAAAGATAAAAACCGAACTGGTGAAGTCTAATTACGGAACAATTGATGAGGTTAGGGAAATATTATCGGAACCTATTGATGTTGAGAGTGGAAAAGTAAGGATAAATCAGTATAAGAATCAGCTGCTTCAAAGTAAAACAACATTACAACAATTAATAAAAGAGATTGGCGACAGGGTATATGATGAGAAGGTTCATTTAGAGATAAAGGAGAAAGTTTCTAATTTAAAAGTTGAAATTGACCAAAAAAACCGTGAGCAAGGTAAGCTCGAAGAGTTGATTAAATCTTTGGAGAGAAGCATTGAGATGCAAAACATTCTTGCTAAAGATCTTGAAGCTTTAGAAGAGAGAGCTGAGAACATTAGAACTTTAAAAACTTTGTTTAAGGCAAGCGGTTTTGTAAACTATATTTCATCTGTATATCTTCAGAATCTATGTAATTCTGCCAATGAGAGATTTTTTCAGCTAACAAGGCAGAAATTGAGTCTTGAAATTACTGACGACAACAACTTTCAGGTACGTGATTTTATGAACGGAGGAAAAGTGAGAAGTGTGAAAACTCTTTCTGGTGGACAGACATTCCAGGCATCTCTGTCGCTAGCTCTGGCTCTGGCCGATAATATTCAAAAAATTACCGAATCTAATCAGAACTTCTTTTTCCTTGATGAGGGATTTGGATCTCTCGACAAAGAATCGCTTGATATTGTGTTCGATACACTCAAATCTCTTAGAAAAGAGAATCGCATTGTTGGGGTAATATCACATGTTGAAGAGATGCAGCAGGAAATTGAAGTTCATCTCAGAATTGTTAATAATGAAGAGAGCGGAAGTATTATTTATCGTAGCTGGGAAGAATAATTATAATTTAAAAAAAACTACTTACCTTATTGTATTGCATTAAGTTAACCCTGCACCCTCAAAAATTGCACACAATTAAATATAACGTGCAACAAAACAAATAACATCAAAAATTGTTGAAACTGTATTCCTAATTTAAAATCAAAAAGGAGTATAGCTTTTTAGAATGATACAAAAAATTTTAATCGCAAATCGTGGCGAAATTGCCGTACGTGTTATGCGAACATGTAAAGAGATGGGCATACAAACCGTTGCCGTCTATTCAGAAGTAGATCGTACTTCAAGGCATGTTGCTTATGCAGACGAAGCTGTATGCATAGGTTTAGCCTCAGCTAGTGACAGTTATCTAAACGCAGAAAAAATTATAGATGCAGCCAAGAAGTTTAATGTAGATGCAATACATCCGGGTTATGGATTTTTAAGTGAGAATGCAGCCTTTGCCCGTTGCTGCAAGGAGGAGGGAATAATTTTTATTGGCCCATCGGCAGAAAGCATTGAGGCGATGGGCGATAAAATATCGGCTCGCCGCATAATGATGGAAGCAAAAGTACCGGTTGTTCCGGGTACTTCGGAAGATCTTAAACCAAGGGATCTGTTTAGAGTTTGCAGAAAAATTGGCTTTCCCGTTATAATTAAAGCAACCGCAGGTGGTGGTGGTAAAGGAATGCGACTTGTTTACAAAGAGAAGCATCTTCAGGAGGCTTACGATGCAGCAAAATCTGAAGCAATGGCATCTTTTGGTAACGACTCGGTATATATCGAAAAGTATATAGAATCTCCTCACCATATCGAAGTGCAGTTTTTAGGAGATACTCATGGTAATGTAATTCATCTTTTCGATCGCGAATGTTCCGTTCAGAGACGTCATCAAAAAATTATTGAAGAAAGTCCTTCTCCATTCATAAATGATAAAACCCGGCTTGCTATGGGTGCAATTGCTGTTAAGGCAGCTAAATCAATCAATTATGTGGGAGCCGGAACCATTGAGTTTTTGGTTGATAATGATATGAATTTCTATTTTCTAGAAATGAATACCCGCCTACAGGTTGAACACCCAATTACAGAGGAGGTTCTTGGAGTGGATATTGTTAAGGAGCAGATTAATATTGCAAACGGTCGTAAATTAAGCTATAAACAGAGTCAGCTTCATCAGCGAGGACACGCCATTGAATGCAGGATTTACGCAGAAGATACTGAAAATAACTTCGCACCATCACCGGGTGTAATTCACTCCATTCAGACCCCCAAAGGGCTTGGCGTACGTATTGATACTCACATCTATACAGGATACGAAATATCAATCTACTACGACTCAATGATTAGTAAACTCATTGTTTGGGCTACAAACAGGAGTTATGCGTTAGAGAGAATGCGCAGGGTTCTTTATGAGTATAAGATTACCGGAGTAAAAACCAACATTGATTACCTGCGAAGGATTATGGACAATCAGGAGTTTGTTAAAGGTAATTATACAACTCACTTTATCGACGATAATACGAAAAAACTGCAGGGAGATAATGAACGTGAAGATGAAATTGAAGATATGGCAATTATTGCAGCATATATAGATTACATTGTTAACAACAATGATTTGCCTGCGTCTACAACATCAGCAGATAACCGCCCAATAAACAGATGGAGGGCATTTGGTAAACAAAAAGGTGTATTAAGAATATGAAAGCCAGAATAGAAAACAGATTACGTGATGTTGAACTGATTTCAAAGGATGGAAATAAAGTTGAAATTTCTGTTGACGGCAAAATATATGAAATTGATGTTGTGATGTCTGAGAGCGGTTTCTGCTCAATAATTCACGATGGACGCTCATATAATGCCGAGTCGGTTCGCCATTCTGAAGGTAAATATACTATTACTACCGACTTCAGACATTTTGATATCGAACTGTCTAGTCCGCAAAAGAAATATCTGAGAGCAAGGCAGTCGGCAGCAGACGAAGTTCAGGAGACTATCACCTCACCCATGCCGGGTAAGATTATAAAAGTAATGGTAAGCGAAGATATGGAGGTTAAACAGGGTGATGCACTTATTGTTGTGGAAGCAATGAAAATGCAGAGCACATACACTGCCGCACAAAATGCAATAGTGGACAAGATTCATGTTGAAGAGGGAGACTCGGTCGACCGTGATCAGCTACTAATTTCTTTTAAAACAAATTAATTTCAGAATAATGACAATAGAAGAAATATTTCAGGATTTTAAAAATAAAAATAAAGCTGCTGAACTTGGAGGCGGCGAAAAAGCAATTGAGAAGCAGAAGAATGCAGGTAAACAAACTGCACGAGAAAGGATAAACATGCTTCTCGATGATGATACATTTGTTGAAGTCGACAAATTTGTTGTTCATGATTCGCACAACTACAATATGCAAAATAAACGAATTCCGGGTGACGGTGTAGTTGCAGGATACGGAAAAATTGAAGGGCGACTTGTTTATGTTTATGCATATGATTTCACTGTTTTCGGAGGATCGCTTTCCAGAACAAATGCAAATAAGATTGTTAAAGTTCAGAAACTTGCGCTAAAAAATGGAGCCCCAATTATTGCCTTAAATGATTCGGGGGGTGCACGTATTCAGGAAGGTGTAAATGCTTTAAGTGGTTATTCAGAAATATTTAATCAGAACGTAAAAGCATCGGGCGTTATTCCTCAAATTTCTGCAATACTTGGTCCGTGTGCGGGTGGAGCATGCTACTCGCCAGCTCTAACCGACTTCATCTTTATGGAGAAAGATAAGAGTTATATGTTTGTAACCGGACCTGACGTTGTAAAAACTGTAACTCACGAGGAGTTAACAAAAGAGGAGCTTGGAGGTGCCGTTGTTCACTCGTCTAAAAGTGGAGTTGCTCATTTTGTAGGAAATGATGAAGAAGAGACTTTAATGATGATAAGAGAGCTTATCAGCTTCCTGCCATCAAATAATATGGAGGATCCTCCACTAATGTCAACACGTGACACAATTAACCGTGAAACGCCAGAAATAGATAAGCTTATTCCGCAAGATTCAAGTATACCTTACGATATTAAAGTACTGATTGAGGAAGTTGTAGACGAAAATTATTTCTTTGAGATAATGTCTCAGTTTGCACAGAATATTGTCATTGGTTTTGCTCGTATGGGAGGCAAACCGGTTGGAATTGTTGCAAATCAGCCTGCATATCTTGCTGGTGTATTGGATATAGATGCATCAGATAAAGCAGCCAGATTTATACGTTTCTGCGATTGTTTCGATATTCCTGTCATCACGTTTGTTGATGTTCCCGGTTTCTTACCTGGAAGACATCAGGAGCATAACGGAATTATACGCCATGGTGCAAAAATCATGTACGCCTATGTTGAGGCTACAATTCCGAAGATAACCTTAATAACCCGCAAAGCATATGGCGGAGCATATGTTGTAATGTCCTCCAAGGAGTCGGGTGCAGATTTAAACCTTGCTTATCCAAATGCAGAAATTGCAGTTATGGGTGCAGAAGGAGCAGTTAATATACTGTATCGATCTTCTGATGAATCGGAGCGTCAGAATGCCTTGAACGAGTATAAAGAGCTGTTTGCTAATCCATACCGAGCAGCAGAAAAGGGATACATTGATGAGATTATTCTACCAAAGGATACTCGTGTTAAATTATTACAGGCATTAGAAATGACTGAAAACAAAACTGAATCAAATCCTCCAAAAAAGCATGGCAATATGCCATTATAAGAATCAATATAAATATCTATAAAACATTCATACTTTTTTGATACTTTCTCTATAGCATCCCGTAGTCAAGTCTATACCAGATCTGGTATCTCCTCAACAAAACTTCAGGAAATACCAGACCTGGTATAGAGATGGTATAGAGATGGCATAGAGATGGCATAGATATAGCATAGATATGTTGTAGTGAAAGAATATATTTTGTTTTAATGCAACAGATTTACACAAACCCCTGTATAACAGCAGACTACTACAAGTGTCGATAACTTGTTGAAAAGATGTTTAGAAGTTGTTTATAAAAATGAAGTAAATAATTTGCATTTTGTTTGGCACTTATGTTATATTTGTAGCGAACAATATCACTAAGTATATTGTTTTAATAACAGAAGATACTTGGAGTTCTTTGAAATTTTGTACCGACAAGAAGATTTTCATTCTAGAGATGATCAAATTCGTTTGTTCAATCTCCAATGTTTATGATGATGAAGCAGCAATGTTTTTTCTGATGAACTGAAAGATTATCTTTTGCAATTGAAAATTTGTAGCATCATTTGACTAATATTTCGGATATTCTTTTTAAACTAACGTTTCAATTTTCTATCTGAGATTGTTTAAATGTTTGCAAATAGGAAAATTATTTTCAATAATTAGAAGTTTTCTACATCAATTATTTTCATACCCGAAGAGCATTGATGGAATAATTTCGAAGCTGAATACTATTTAAAAGTAAAACGTTATTTAGTCTGCTTCAAAATTTGGGAAATTAATATCAAACGATTCAATGTTATCGAGCCGAATGATATATAATGACTTCTCAGGATTGCTTAATCAACTTCAAACACTGGTTAAGACATTTTCAGAAGTTTCCATATTCTGAAGTATTAGCACGTAAAATTGAGAATATGAACCTAAACGTTCACTTTTAATGTTTTATAATTGTTGAAATGATATTTTATTATTGAATACATATTATCTATTGCACACGTCAGTGCAGAACTAAAAGAACTCCTTCCATATAAAGCCCCTTAATCGGGGCTTTTTTTTATCCTATAGTAAGAATTATATTGTTATCATCGGCCATTTTCCTAATATTAAGCAGAGCATACCTCATTCTTCCCAATGCTGTATTAATACTTACTCCGGTGATATCCGCAATCTCTTTGAAACTTAAATCTTTATAGTAACGCATTTCAAGTACCTCACGTTGCTTAACCGGCAGAAAGCATATCAGCTTTTTCACATCATTAAACACTTGGGTCTTAACAATCTCACTCTCAATATTGTCTTCGCATAAACTTTGATTATTAAACAGATCAACTTCAAACGAGTTGTTTGAGACTGTGTTTTCGTTCTTCTTTTGACGAAAATAATCGATCATTAGATTATGTGCTATTCTCATAATCCATGATTTGAACTTACCTGAATCGGTATATCTGCCCTGTTTAATTGTAGTTATAGCCTTTACAAATGTGTCCTGAAAGAAATCATTTGCAAGATCGTTGTCACGAACAGTATAATAAATATAGGAGTATAAAGGCTGGCTGTACCTGTCTATTAGTGTATCAAACGCTGTATTATTGCCATTAGCGTATAATTTAACCAACTCCTCATCGGTCATCAGTGAGTAGTTATCCATAGCTTTACTGCTTAAATTATTATTTAAATTTAGTTGAGTAAAGAGGACTTATAGGCAATTATGTTTTAGCGTTTATTATTTATCGGTAACAAAGAAAAACAAAATGAAGGAAATATGCAAGCAATTTAGTTCTTAGTAGAAAATTTATTACCTTTGTTTGACTGACTGTTAAAGCTTTAGATATGAAAAAAAGATATTATGTAATACCACTTTTGTTGATTTTATTTAATTCCTTAATTAATTATAGTTTTTCTCAAGAAAGAACTTCAATCGCCGATAGCTTAAAGTTAGGACTTCCCGACAAATTGGAAGTATATGGGGATTCAATTAAGACCAAGGGTGTTTATTTAAAGTTGCCTAAATTAAATCCGACCGAAAAGTTACAGCCTCAATTTTCACCTTACGACAGATTAATTGTACCTCCTATATATTATACCGGTGGATCGGGATTACCGCATATTCACTGGGATGGTGTATCATCAAGCCATATAAATATAAAGAGCAGTACTGTTATTGCCCGAACAATGCCATCAGACGGGCTAATTATATACTCTACTGCTACTTTAGGTATTGTAGAAACACCATTTTTTGGAAAGTCTGATTATTTTATTCTTAATGCAGGAGCTAATTATGCTATTTCCAATGCAGTTAATATTGGAATTAGGGGTGGATATGACTCTGATTTTGGATATATTCCTACATGGAATGCAGGGATAGATGCAAATATTATGTTAACACCTTCACTTATGATTGATGGTGGTTTGACCTATATATCAACTGCTGGCAATACAATAGGAGTTAGTCAGTCGGCGATTATGGTTGATTTGCATGGTCGTTATAAAATGTCTGAAGAGTGGTATTTAAATGCGTATGGCGGATTACCCATAAATCAGAGAAAAAACACCCCTAATCAATCTATGCTTCCAATAATGAATATGCCATATTTTGGCGGATCTGTGGAACATTGGTTTAAACCAAGTATGGGCGTTGAAGGTGGTGTTATCTGGTCGAGAGATGCGTTTACAGGAAAAATGAGGGCTCGTCCTAAAGTTGAGTTATTATTTAAACCGGGTAAATAATTAATATCAGAAAAAAGAAGAGACTGACTCCCGGAATCTTAGTTCCATACTGAGACAGTCTCTTTAATGTATTTAAATTTATAAACTATGATTTACTTAACTTCTGCAAGATCAGCTGGTTTATAATAAGCCATGTCATCAACTCTTGATTCGGTAATAAAATTATAGTTCTTAATTACTTCAACCTGTCCGTAATGTATGTATACCTCTGCACTTCTACGGAAGAGTTCCTGATTATGATTAGCATCCTGAAGCAATAAATGTCCGGCAATAATATGGCCGGCACATTCAACAAGTCTTCTTGCATGAAAATCAAGATATTCTTCATCTTTAGGAGAGCTCACGATATTAACAAGTTGATCGTACATCTGAGTCATCTCAGAAAGTGTACGTTTTAGCGGTTCAAGCTCAGGAACAACTGTCATTTCTTCATACTCCTTAATTCTTTGCAGATATGTTCCGGTTGTTACGTGGCGAATTGCTGCAACTACCTGAAGCTGGGTTGTTCCTTCATAAATATTTGTGATACGGGCATCTCTGTAGAGCCTCTCACATTTATAATCTTTCATGTACCCCGAACCACCATGAATCTGAATTGAATCATATGCATTTTCATTAGCGTACTCGCTACTCATCCCTTTTCCAAGCGGTGTGAATGCATCGGCCAGACGAGAATAGAACTTCATCTCATTTCTCTCCTCAGGAGTGAGTTTACGCAGTTTGCTGATATCTTCGAGAGATTTATATATATCAACGAACCTACTGGTCTCGTAAAGAATTGTACGTGAAGCATCTGTTTTGGCACGCATATTTGCCAGCATCTCATAAACGGGTGGGAAATTGATGATTGCCTTTCCGAACTGACGTCTTTCTAAAGCATAGTTATATGCTTCGCGAGTTGCTGCTTCTGAGATACCTACAGACTGAGCCATAATTCCTAAACGCGCTCCATTCATAAGAGACATTACGTATCTGATTAGCCCGAGACGGCGACTACCAACAAGCTCTGCTTTTGCATTCTTGAAAACCAATTCGCATGTTGGTGCACCTTTAATACCCATTTTGTTCTCAATTCTGCGAACATCAACTCCCCCACTCTGCTTATCATAAACAAACATGGAGAGTCCACGGGCATCTTTAGTTCCCTCTTCAGAACGCGCAAGCACTAAGTGAATATCGGCATCACCATTAGTAATAAATCTCTTAACACCATTGAGGTACCACTGATTTTCCTGCTCATTATAGGTTGCTTTAAGCATTACTGCCTGCAAATCAGAACCGGCATCGGGCTCGGTGAGGTCCATAGACATTGTTTCACCTTTTACCACACGGGTTATATACTTATCTTTCTGCGCCTCATCTCCAAACTCATAGATAGTTTCTCCGCAATCCTGAAGCATCCAAATATTCTGAAAACTTGCATCAGCACGACTTACTATATCTGCACTGATCATATAAGGCACCATCGGGAAGTTGAGACCACCATACTTACGTCCGAAGCGCATACCCATCAGCTCGGCTTTATTCAGAACATCCAGGTTTTCCTGAGTATTTGCTGCGTATGTTACCCTGCCATTTTCAACGGTTGGTCCGTTATGATCAACCTCTTCTGCGTTAGGATCAATAACTTCTGCACATATTTCTCCAACAACTTCAAGCACTTTATCGTAGCTGTCCATTGCGTCTTCAAAATCTATTGGTGCATAGTCATACTTATCACTCTCTGTATAGTTGTTTTCTTTTAGTTCCACAATTCGCTTCATCAAAGGATGATTCAGATAATGACGGAATTGGGGTGTATCGGTATAAAAGTTTGCCATAATTCTTATTTCGTATTTTTCTTATAATATTTAATCATCTTAGGAATTACCTTTTCAACGTCACCGGTAATTACATAGTCGGATATTGCATTAATTGGTGCACTTGGATCATTATTAATAGATATAATAATTGAGCTGTCTTGCATACCTGCAATATGCTGAATTTGTCCTGAGATACCACAAGCGATATATACTTTTGGACGTACAGTGATACCTGTTTGTCCTATTTGACGCTCATGCTCAGCATATCCGGCATCAACAGCTGCTCTAGAAGCACCAACTTCAGCACCTAACACATCGGCAAGCTGGTATAACAAATCGAAATTCTCTTTTGAGCCCACTCCATAACCTCCTGCAATAATAATAGGAGAGTTTTTAATGTTCACCTTAGATTTTTCAATATGACGATCGATAATTGAGATTACAAAATCTTCTTTTTTAACGTAATCTTTAACGTCGTGCACTATAGTTTCGCCCTTATAGTATGGGTCGAAAACTTCCTTTTTCATAACACCCTCACGAACAGTTGCCATTTGTGGACGATGATCGGGGTTAATGATAGATGCAACTATATTACCACCAAAAGCAGGACGAATCTGATAAAGAAGATTCTTATAAACCTGTCCTGTTTTCTTAATTTCGTGATCACCGATCTCAAGAGAAGTACAGTCGGCTGTTAGCCCGCTTCCCAGTGCAGATGATACTCTTGGTCCGAGATCGCGGCCAATTATGGTTGCCCCCAACAAACATATTTCGGGTTTCTCTTTTTTGAATAGTTCAACTAAGATTGATGTATGTGGCAAGGTTGTATATGGCGTTAATCTCTCGTCATCATAAACATGCAACACATCAACACCATATGGGAATACTTGTTTATCAACTCCTTCAAGCTTTGATCCTGCAGCTACAGCTTCGAGCTTACAGCCAAGCTGGTTTGCCAATGAGCGGCCTTTGGTTAGGAGTTCAAGACTAACTTCAGCAACAACGCCCTCTTCTATTTCCAGATATACAAATAAGTTGTTCATTTCTTATTTTTTTTTTGATTTTTGGATTGTAAGTTTATAAGAACTAAGTTTTTAGTTTTAGCTCTAAACTATTTTATCCAATTGTGTGATTTGCTATTAACTCTTTCATCAGCTCGTCGATTTCAATATCATTGTCTGAAAGATGTTTACTCTCTTTCGTCTGAAATACAACGTTCTCTGTTCTCTTAACTTTAGTTGGTGACCCTGATAAACCACATTCAACAGGATCAGCATCTGTATCAGCAACTCCCCACTCGGTTAGATTAAGGTAAGGGCGACTGTCATAAATATCTATATAGTCGATATTTTCCATCTGACGCTCTGTTACTGTCTTTGCATGCTTATACTTTAGAAGCAATTTTGCGTTTCGCGGTCTGCAAGCACGGGCTGAACCATTAACTGTTATTACAGCAGGAAGCGGTCCTTCAACCACCTCAACACCATTTTCAAGACGACGCTTTACTTTTATTTTCTTTTTACTTACTACCTCAATATCTTCAGCATAAGTTATTTGAGGAATACCAAGTTTTTCTGCAACCTGAGGACCAACCTGAGCTGTGTCTCCATCAATTGCCTGACGTCCGGAGATTATTATATCAAACTTTCCTATTTTGCGAATTGCCATCGCCAATGCATATGATGTTGCCAATGTATCAGCACCGGCAAATGCCCTGTCAGTTAATAATACACCATCATCAGCACCTCGGAATAATCCCTCACGCAGAATCTCAGCTGCTCTTCCCGGGCCCATTGTAAGCATAGTTACACGAGAGCCGGGAAATTGGTCTTTAATTCCAAGCGCCTGTTCAAGTGCATTAAGATCTTCCGGATTGAAAATTGCGGGCAGAGCTGCCCTGTTTACAGTTCCATCGGCTTTCATTGCATTTTTCCCAACGTTGCGGGTGTCGGGTACCTGCTTAGCCAACACGATAATGTTAAATGCCATGTCTTTATTTGTTTCGATTTAGTAATTTTTAGCGAGCCACAAATATACACAAAAAATTAATAAACAATCATATAGATATCAACATAGTTTTTAAAAATTCTAATGATTAATTAAAAGCAATAGTAAACATTTAAGGCAGTGAATATGTTAATTAATTGTGATATCTTTGCCACATAAAAAGATAATATATCTATGAATAAAACGACACCTATCCTGATTACAACAATACTTATAGCACTATTATTAAGTAGCTGCTCCGGTATAAAATATTTAACTGTTGAAACACGCGAACCTGCTCAGGTTACATTGCCTGCTGATGTTCTTAGAATTGCAATTGTAAATAATGTTACTCATCAACCTGATAAGGTTGGACATGATTTGAAGGGACTTGGAGAAACAGAATTAAAAAGAGTTGAAGCCTCATCCGACAGTATAGCAATATTTTATACTGAAGCATTAGCGCAGTTTTTAAGGGAAGAGGATTATTTCTTCAGAGTGTCTTATTATAATAAGCCAGTAAGGAGTGATGATAATTTCTTTCAGGAGCAGCTTCTGCCAAATGAAATAATGAATCAGATAAGAAAGGAAACAGGTGCTGACGCAATTATATCGCTTGACAGACTGATACTTGAAACTGTTAAAAAGGAGTTTTTCAAGCAACAAGGATATACATATGCCGAATTGACAGGAAAGATACACTCCACTTTAAGAGTTTATATGCCAACAATGGAAGGTAAGATACCCAGAGTTCAGTACACAGACAGTCTGCATTGGGTTGGATTCGATATTCAGGATAATAAAGCTTACGCATCTGAGATGCTTCCCACCCGTGAAGAGGCGATGAAAATATTGGCTGTAAGAGCTGCTGAGAAAATGACAAATGTATTTGCTCCTCATTGGGAAATGCAAGACAGATGGTATTATACATTAAGCAGTTCATTGATGCGTGAAGGACAGGTTTATGCCGAAAGCAACGACTGGCAAAAAGCTATTGAGAAATGGGAGACTTATTATAACGGTCGCAACAATAAAAATGAGAAGGCAAAGGCAGCAAACAATATAGCTCTCGCTTATGAGATGCTTGGCGATATGAATCAGGCTTATACATGGGCTAAAGACGCAAATGATTTATTCGTTGAATCAACAGCTCCAAACTCTCTCGAAAGACGCAGATCACTATTATATTTAAACGAGATTGATAGACGACGCAGTACTTTTAACAGTATTAATATGCAAAACGAGTAGTATTTAGGGAGTATTTCACTTTTATTT
>CAZYNA010000018.1:0-20798 GCA_964648775.1 uncultured Proteiniphilum sp.
ACAAGCAAGAAAGTTTTGAAAAGAGTATTATACATATCAGTAATTGTTTTCACTTGCATCTTAATGCTTCTGTTATCGGCAATTCCTCACCATCATCACATGGATGGAGCTACCTGCTTTCATATTGAATACAACCATTCCGGCAATGATGAGCAAGGTGATGATAGTCATGGCAAAGAAGCTGAGAATTCAAACTGTGTGGCACATTCTCTGTTTTTTGCCCATAATGCCGATTTAGGTAGCAGGTTGAAAGAGTTCTACGAAATAAAATCTGATGATATTTTTTTCTTACCTGACTTGCTGATTAGCACTTCGTTTGAGCTAAAAGCTGTTCTGCCTGTCGAAAGGCATGAATTTGCCGATTTAGAGTTTCGTTACTATACCACTGAAATTCCAGCCCCGCATGGGCTACGAGCCCCTCCTGTTGCGTTAGCGTAAGATTATACCTATTAATCTTATAGTTGTAAGTCCGTTTAGTGATTTAACTCACTGAAAGGATTGGTTTTACCTATTTGCCTATATCATTTATAAAAACATTATTTTACCATTTATGAGAACAATAATTATATCAATTTTTATAGCAATATGCTTGATATTGATAGGTTGCGGATCGGGTGGAGAAAGGGGGTTGCATGAGCATTCTCACGATCATTCGCACATGGAGGGAGAGCATGATCATTCTGATGAGATTCATTTTAGCAAGGAGCAGGCTGAGGTGGTTGGACTAACTCTGGAGACTGTTGAGCCGGGACTGTTCAGGCAGGTTATAAAAACAAGCGGAGAGATTAAGTCGTCTCAGGGAGATGAGGCTACTATAGTTTCTACAGCAAGTGGTATTGTTGCTTTTGCTAATGCGCCTGTTACTCAGGGAATGAGTGTCAGGTCGGGCGAGATGGTTGCATCTGTTTCTGCTCAAAAATTGCCGGAAGGGGATCCGGTTGTTAAGGCAAGGATTGCATACGAGACCGCTAAAAGCGAGTTTGAGCGTGCAGAGAGTTTGGTGGCGGATCAGATAATATCTGAGAAGGAGTTTGAGCAGGCTCGTTATCGGTATGAGACAGCTAAAACTGTTTATGAGGCTCAGTCGTATAATTACAATAAGGGCAGTATTGGGGTAAACTCACCAATAAACGGGTTTATTAAAAATGTTTTTGTTAATCAGGGTGATTTTGTATCAGTTGGTCAACCCATTGCTACTGTATCTCAAAATAGAAAACTGCAACTGCAGGCAGAGGTGCCGGAGCGATATTTTAGCAGCATTAAGAATGTGAGCGGGGCAAACTTCAAAATGGCATATGATGAGAAGTTGTATGAGCTTGAGAAGTTGAACGGGAAGTTGGTGTCGTTTGGCAGGTCTACTGATGATGGCTCGTTTTTCATTCCCATTATTTTTGAGTTTGATAATATTGGTGAGATAATACCCGGTTCTTTTACAGAGGTATATTTACTGTCGTTGCCTCTTGAAAATGTGATTTCTGTGCCTGTGTCTGCTATTACTGAAGAGCAGGGACTATATTTTGTGTATACTCGACTTCATGATGAGCATTACAAAAAGCAAGAGGTGAGTATCGGTAATAGTGATGGTGTGCGTGTGGAGATTTTATCGGGTCTGAATGAGGGCGACAGGGTTGTTACAAATGGAGCTGTTCAGGTGAAAATGGCAGCTATTTCTTCTGTAATTCCTGAAGGACATAGCCACTAAACCAAAAGAGGAAGAAGATTATGCTGAAGAATATAATTAGGTTTTCTCTTAATAACCGGATGGTTGTTTTGATAGCATCGGTGCTGTTGATGGTTGGCGGGTTGTATGTTGCAGATAATATGGAGATTGATGTCTTCCCGGATCTTAATGCGCCAACAGTAGTGGTTATGACTGAGGCTGAGGGGATGGCACCTGAAGAAGTTGAAAGGCTTGTTACTTTTCCTGTGGAAACGGCTCTTAATGGTGCTACGGATGTGAGGCGTGTACGCTCGTCTTCAACAACCGGATTTTCTATTGTTTGGGTTGAGTTTGACTGGGGTACAGATATTTATGTTGCCAGGCAGATTGTTTCGGAGAAATTGGCGATTATTAGTGATGCCTTACCCGCAAATGTGGGCAATCCGACGCTGGGACCGCAATCTTCGATTCTTGGAGAGATGATGATTATTGGTCTGACTGCCGATTCAACCTCTTTGCAGGATTTACGTACAATTGCCGACTGGACAATTCGTCCCCGACTCCTTTCAACCGGGGGTGTTGCTCAGGTTGCAGTTCTGGGGGGAGATATTAAGGAGTATCAGATATTGCTTAATCCGGAGAAGATGAAACATTATAATGTGGGTCTGGATGAAGTTTTGGTGTCGGTAAAAGGAATGAACCGGAATGCTACAGGCGGGGTGATGTATGATTATGGAAATGAATATATCATAAGAGGTGTGTTGTCAACCAACAATATTGAAAAACTTGGGAAGTCGGCTGTTAAATCTGCAAATAATGCTACAGTACTGCTTGAAAATATTGCTGATATAAAGGTAGGCGGCAAATCGCCCAAACTTGGTGTTGCTTCTGAGAAAGGTAAGTCGGCAGTGCTTATTACAGTAACAAAACAACCGGCCACAAGTACCCTGGAACTTACTGATAAGCTGGATAAATCTATTGCAGAATTACAGGAAACACTACCGGCGGATGTGAAACTTTCTACAGATATTTTCAGGCAGTCGCGTTTCATTGAAAGCTCTATCAGCAATGTGCAACGAACTATAATTGAGGGTAGTATATTTGTTGTAATTATTCTTTTTATATTTCTGATGAATGCTCGCACCACGTTCATCTCTCTTATCACAATACCTTTATCCCTTTTGATGTCTATACTTGTATTAAAGGTTATGGGGTTAACAATAAATACAATGAGTCTGGGCGGTATGGCTATTGCTATCGGGTCGCTCGTGGATGACGCAATTGTTGATGTTGAGAATGTTTATAAACGATTGAGAGAGAACAGGCAGAAACCAAAAGAAGAACGACATACGGTTATTCAGGTTGTTTACGATGCTTCTAAAGAGGTTCGTATGCCAATTTTTAATTCAACACTGATAATTATTGTAAGTTTTGTACCTCTTTTCTTTTTATCAGGAATGGAAGGCAGGATGCTCGCTCCTCTTGGAATTGCATTTATAGCTGCACTGTTGGCATCAACGCTGGTTGCATTAACACTTACACCAGTGCTTTGCAGTTATCTGTTAGGCAAAGAAAAAAGGAGAAAAGATAAGCCTGACTTAGAGCCATATGTAGTTAGGAAGTTGAAGGCTTTTTATGGTAAATCGCTCAGCTGGACTTTAAAGAACCGTAAGTTTGTATTGGGCGGAACAGCTTTGCTGCTTGTTGTCTCGATAGTGATGTTTGCTTCACTGGGACGTAGTTTTCTGCCATCATTCAACGAAGGCTCATTTACAATTAACATAAGCTCTATGCCTGGGATATCGCTTGAGGAATCGGATAAAATTGGTGCAATTGGCGAAGATATTCTGTTATCAATCCCCGAAGTGCAGACTGTAGGCCGCAAAACCGGTCGCGCCGAACTTGATGAACATGCCATGGGTGTGAATGCTTCGGAGATTGAGGCTCCGATACTGCTTGGCAAGAGATCAAAAGAAGAAATTCAGGATGAGATCAGGGAAAAGATGAAGGTGATACCGGGTGTTAATATAGAGATTGGTCAGCCCATTTCACATAGAATAGATGCCATGCTGTCTGGTACAAGTGCAAATATTGCAATTAAGCTTTTTGGTACCGATCTGAATAAGATGTTCGAGATAGGTAATCAGATTAAGTCGGAGATACAACACATTGAAGGTGTGACCGACCTAAATGTAGAGCAGCAGATAGAGCGGCCACAACTTAAGATAGAACCCAAAAGGGAGCTACTGGCTAAATATGGAATCTCTTTGCCTGAGTTTGGCGAAATGATTGATGTGATGCTTGCAGGTGAAGTGGTTTCGCAGGTATATGAAGGTAACCGCTCTTATGATTTAACTCTTAAGGTTAACGATGATAGCAGATCGTCAGCTGAACGGATCGGTAACCTTATTGTAGATGCTAACGGAGCAAAAGTTCCATTGGGTAATATTGCTGAAATTACGTCTGCAATGGGGCCAAATACAATTAACAGAGAAAATGTTTCACGAAAAATAGTTGTTTCAGCAAATGTATCGGGTGGCGATTTACGTGGGGTAGTTAACAATATTAGGGAGGTAATAGGGCGCAATATTGAACTCCCTGAAGGTTATCATATCGAGTATGGCGGACAATTTGAAAGCGAGCAGAGAGCAACACGTACACTGTTTGTAACATCAATTTTTGCAATACTTGTTATATTTATGTTACTGTTTAGTCAGTACAAAAGTGTTACACAGTCGCTTGTAATTTTACTTAATTTACCACTGGCTCTTATTGGCGGTGTAATTATCCTTTTCTTCACAAGCGGCATAATCAGTATTCCAGCAATTATTGGGTTTATATCGCTTTTTGGCATTGCAACCCGAAACGGGATGCTGTTAATTTCCAGATATAATGATTTACAGAAAGAGGGTATATCTGTTATTGAAAGTGTGAGGCGAGGCTCAATGGATAGATTAAATCCAATAATAATGACTGCCCTCACATCGGCTTTGGCACTTGTTCCGCTTGCCGTTGGTGGTAGTTTGCCGGGCAATGAAATACAGAGTCCGATGGCAAAAGTTATTCTGGGAGGATTGTTGACTTCCACTTTTCTTAACGGGTTTATTATACCTATTATGTATCTGATTACGAACAAGGTGGTTGTGGAGGAGGTGAGTGGAATTGAAAAAATAAAAGATGATAAAAATGAAAACTAAGATATTATTCCTGCTTGTATTTGCTTATGCATTGCCTCAGATTCTATATTCACAAAATAGTATTGATGAGGTGTTGAACTTGATTGAAAAGAATAATACAACTCTTGAGGCACTGCGTAAAGAAGTGGAAGCCAAAAAACTGGAGAATAAAACCGGTATTTATTTACCTAACCCGGAAGTTGAGCTTGGTTATTACCGGGGTAAACCCGGACAGATTGGAAACAGAACCGATATAAGCGCAACTCAATCGTTTGATATTGCTACCATAATGGGTATGAAAAGCAAGCTGGCTGATAAACTTAATAATTCGGTGGACTGGCAATATGAGTCAGAAAGAATGAATATTTTGCTTGATGCAAAACTGCTTTGTCTTGATCTTATCTTTTACAATTCAATGAAGAGTGAGCTTGAAACACGACTTGAGCATGCAGCTGGTATTGCAGATGTTTATGAAAAGCGGTTGAGCCATGGTGATGCAAATCGTTTGGAGTATAATAAGGCTCAGTTGAACCTGGTGAATGCAAGGAATGAGTTGTTGCGTTTAGAAGTAGATAGAGGTTCAGTTATTTCTGAACTGCAGCGAATGAATGGGGGAGAGGGAATAACATTTTTATTTGATGGTTATGAGCCTGTATTGCTTCCGGTCTCTTTTAGCGATTGGTATGCTCAAGCAGAACAAAGTAATCCTGTATTGGCATATATAAAAGAGGAAGTGGAGGTTAGCAAGAGCCATTTAGCAGTTAGTAAAGCTGAGAGGTTACCATCCTTTTTTGCAGGTTATATGAGCGAAAAGCTTGTTGGAGAGCATTTTCAGGGTGCAACAATTGGAATTACAATTCCTTTGTGGGAAAATAAGAACAGAGTAGCACAAGCCAGGGCTTCAATTCTTGCAGCTGAAGCCCGGGAGGTTGACGGGAAGCAGCAGTTTTACGTCAGAATGAAAAATCAGTATGAAAGAGCGCTGGGATTGCAAACTGTAGCACAGGATTACAGTAAATTACTTGATGCGTCAAATAATAGTGAACTCCTTAAAAAAGCATTGGATGCAGGTGAAATTTCTCTTCTTGATTATTTGATAGAGCTTGAGCAAATATATGATTCCATTGAAAACGCATTAAAGGCAGAGCATGATTTTCAGAAAGCAGTTGCTGAACTTTTTGCATTGGAGCTATAAATATAAGTATAAATTAAGGTTAGCCTAAGATTTATTTAACATACATGTCTGTAATCATTAAGTGAATGTGCGATATTATAACATGTTATGTTAAATTCCCTCTTTTTAAACAAAGAAAGATGAATAGTGATTTGTTTTATTGTTAAATATACTTATCTTGCCTTTTATTAACTGTTGCTCTTTTGTATGAGACAGTTGTATTTGATACTTGTTGTAGAGTTAATGTGCTTAATTATAGCAAGATGTAACCTTCGCATGAAGTTAGCTATGTTTTATTTAATAATTAATTTTATCTAAACATTTACGAATGTATGAAAAGAAGAAAATTTAATCTAATGAAAGGGATGATATTCATAGCAGTATGGATTATTTCCCTGGGCATGTTCGCACAGAATATCACTGTAAGTGGTGTTGTGAGAGACTCGGATGGTGAGTCGCTGGTTGGAGTAACAGTTCAGGTTCAAGGAACCTCAGTTGGTACTGTAACCGATGCTGATGGTCGCTATGAATTAACTAATATTCCATCTAATGCGATTCTGGAGGTTTCGTATGTTGGGATGAGGACAGAGGTTATACCTGTTAGTGGCAGAAGAGTAATCGACATAGGTTTACTGGACGACACTGAAGTTCTGGACGAACTGGTTGTGGTTGGATATGGTGAACTGCGCAGGAGAGAAATTACAGGATCAGTAACAAATGTTACTCCTGAAGACTTTAACCAAGGGGTAACACGTGATGCTGCCGACTTGCTTCAGGGTAAGGTTGCAGGGCTACAGATTACTACCCCTTCGGGTGATGTAACAGATGGTTCCAGAATAAGACTTAGAGGGGTTTCTACTCTGCAGAATGATCAGGGTCCGTTTATCGTTATTGATGGTGTTCCTGGTGGAGATTTGCAGACTGTTGCGCCTCAGGATATTGAGTCAATCTCAGTTCTTAAGGATGCTTCTTCTGCAGCAATTTATGGTTCACGTTCTGCCGGTGGAGTAATTCTTATTACAACTAAAAGAGGATCGGGAGTACGTCCCAGAATATCTTATGATGGATATGTTGCTGCTTCAATAATTGCTAATAAACCCGACCTGCTAACTGCTGACGAGTGGAGGGATTATGCAAGTAGCAGCGGAAGTGATCCGTCGGTTTATGACAGATATGGAGCAAGTACCGACTGGTTTGATGAAATTACCCGTACTGGGTTCTCTCAAAATCATAGTCTTTCTTTATCTGGTGGTGGTTCTAATAATAATTACAGAGCATCATTCAACTATCAGACAAGGGAAGGGGTGATGAACGATAATGATATGGATCGCTTCAATTTCCGTTTCCAGGTACAGCAAAGAGCAATTGAGGACAGACTTAGGGTGAGCCTGACAGGTTCTGCAACTATGAGGGATTTTAATCAGCCTAACCGTCGCAATTTTGTATTAGCTTATAACCTATTGCCGGTTTTCCCTGTAAAACTTGAAAATGGAGACTGGTTTGATACACGTGAATATGATCAGGGTAACCCTGTTCGTAATCAGCAGTATAATCAGAATCTAAGAAAGAATATTCACTATTATGGTTCGGGAGATGTGCTGTTTAATATTGCTGAAGGACTTGATATCAAGACGTTGCTTTTTAAAGAACGCAGAACTGAAGAACGTAGTCAGTACAACCACTCTGAAACTGAAGCAGGAAGAAATGATGGTGGATATGCTTTGCGTGAAAACAGAATCTGGGATAAGAACTTAATGGAGTGGCTACTTGAATATAGTACTAACTTTGGAGTTGCAGAGGAGCATGGTTTGAATGTAATAGCAGGTTACTCATGGGAGGAGAACGAGTATTCTTTTATGAGAGCTGCCAATCGTAACTTTACAACCGATTTGCTTGGTGCGAATAACCTGGAGTCGGGACAAGGATTACGTCCTAATGATGTAGGTTCGGCTCGTAACATGCATAGACTTATATCTTTCTTTGCAAGAGCTCACTACAGTTATATGTCTAAATACATGGTAACAGCAACTCTGCGCCGTGATGGTTCCTCTAAATTTGGTGCTAACAATAAATGGGGTATATTCCCTTCTGTGTCTGCTGCATGGGGAATTTCTGAAGAGGCTTTCATGGATGAGGTTAGTTGGGTTGATGAGCTTAAATTGCGTGTTGGTTATGGTGTAACAGGTAATCAATCGGGTCTCGACCCATATAAAACATTGCAGCTTTATGGTACAAGTGGTACATATTATGATAATGGTGCATGGCTGACTGCCTACAGGATTAATCAGAATGCTAACCCTGATTTGAAGTGGGAGGAGACGGCTATGTTTAATATTGGTGTCGATTTCTTCTTGTTCAATAGTCGCTTAACCGGTACTGTTGAGTGGTATGACAAACGAACAAAGGATATGCTATACACTTATCGTGTTCCTACTCCTCCATTCCTTCACTCAGATATGATGGCAAACGTTGGGGATATGAGAAATACAGGTATTGAAATGGCGCTTAGCCTTGATGCTGTTAAAACAAGTGACTTTAACTGGAATACATCGGTTACACTTGCTCATAACAAAAACGAAATCACCAGTCTTTCTGATGATGTTTATACAACCAGTCGCATTCTTGTTGGTGATGCCTGGGTGAGAGGCGGCTCTGGTAGAACAACGCACGTTGTGGAAGAAGGTTATCCGGTAGGGCAGTTCTATGGTCCCGAGTTTATTCGTATTGACCAGGATGGCAAGTATGTTTTCCGCGATAAGGATGGAAATGAAACTAATGCTGTTACGGCAGAAGATTATACATATATTGGATCTGCTCAGCCGGATCTTACTTACGGGTGGAATAATCAATTCAGATATAAGAGATGGGATCTCTCTTTCTTCTTAAGAGGAACAGTTGGTAACAAGGTATTGAATATGGGAAGAATGACGTATGGACACCCGGGTTACCTGATTGGCGCCAACGCTCTTAATGATCCGTTGATTCATGAATTAAAAGTTGTACCCGAATATTCTTCACTATATGTTGAAGATGCTTCTCATATCCGTTTGGATAATATGTCGCTGGGCTATTCTTTTAAAACCGATAACTTGAGCTGGCTTGAAAGGGCAAGAGTTTATGCAACCGGACAAAACTTGTTTGTGATAACCAAGTATAAAGGATTAGATCCGGAGGTTGATGAGAATAGAAACAACGGTCTTGCGCCCGGTGTTGAGGATCGTGAATACTATCCAAAAGCGAGAACCTATTCTGTAGGTGTTACTCTAACATTCTAACTTTAATATCATTCAAATATGAAAAAAATATTCAAATTTACATTGATGTCGATTGTGTTGGTATTAACAGGAGGAATATTTTCCTGCACCAACCTTGATGAAACAGTATATGATACTATTCCGGCTGATCAGTTTGGACAGAAACCGGCCGAAATTAATGCGATAATTGCACCGATTTATAAAACATTGAAGAGTGTTTGGCCGGGAGATGTGTTTTTGCTTTCTGAGCAAACCGGAGATATGGCAATTACGCCTACGAGAGTGGGGGGCGACTGGTGGGATGGTGGTGTGCATATGGTTTTAAAACTTCATACCTGGCATGCCAGAAACAGTCTTGTAAGAGGTGCATGGAACGCCTGTATGTCGGGTATTACCACTTCCAACCAGATTTATGCAACAATTGAGAATACTGAAATGGATGCTGAGCTTAAAGAACGGACTCTTGCTGAAATTAGAGGTATCAGGGCTTACTGGTATTATATCCTAATTGATTATTTTGGAAATGCTCCGTTGGTTTCTGATTATGAAAGTACTGAATTGCCGGGTATGACTAGTCGCCAGCAACTTTATGACTTTGTAGTGTCTGAACTTAATGAGATTAAAGATGTGCTTCGCTCTGATGTTACAAGCGAGAGCTATGGTAAATTTACGCAAGGTGCAGCATATACTTTACTTGCAAAATTGTACCTGAATGCAGAGGTGTGGACCGGTACTCCAAACTGGCAGGGAGTGATTGATGCAACTAACAAAGTGATCTCTCTTGATTATATCATAGAGCCTAACTGGAAAACTACATTTGAGGTTAATAATGAAGTTTCGAGAGAGACAATCTTGCCAATTGCATTTGGTAAAGCTGATGGTGGTAATCATATGCATTATCGCACGTTGCACTATCTTGATCCTATTGCTCTGGGTATGAATATTGGAACATGGAATGGTGTTAGTGCGCAGCCGGGATACGTTAAGCAGTTTGATGATGAGGATCTGAGGAAAGAGGGTTCGTTTTTGATGGGACCTATGATTGATCCTTCAACCGGCGAAGTACTTGTTACAGGTCATGCCAGACCGCTTATTCATACTGTCGACTTCAATATCATTCCCGGATCTATAAGAGAGGGCGAATGGGGCGAAGTGCATCAGGAAGAGGGTGCTCGTTGTAATAAGTGGGTGTTTGAGAAAGGGTTGTCGAGCTCTGATCAGGAGAATGATTTTGCAATATTCCGACTTGCGGATGTGTATTTGATGAAGGCTGAAGCTTTGGTTAGACTTGGGCAGGATAATACTGAGGCAACCAGATTAGTGAATGTTATAAGAGAAAGAGGCTTTGGTAATTCATCTCACAACTATACTTCGGTTACTCTTGATGATATTTATTTGGAGAGACGACTTGAGTTGGCTTGGGAGAACAGTAACCGTCAGGATATGATTCGTTTCGGTACTTTCCTGAATCCGGGTTATTTGCGTCCTGGTGCATCTTCTCCTCACCTGTTATTATTCCCTATTCCTGAGGAAGCGTGGGAAACGAATAACAATCTTGTTCAGAACCCGGGATATCCGTCATTCTAAACAATTTATTGCATTATAATAAAAAAAGTGCCTGAGATAAGTTCCCGGGCACTTTTTTTATATAATTGCAATTTTTGTTACCTGATTACTGCGTGCTATAATGTCAGACCTGCTTCTTTAAATATCCTTCTTGCATTTTGAGTTCTTTCTTCAGACAGAGCCGGTGTATTACTTAATTTATAATCTAATCCCATTTGCTCGTATTTATGAACTCCCATCTCATGATAGGGTAGTGGTTCTACCTTTTTAATACACTTATATGATTTGAGAAAGCCGGCAAGTTTTTTTAGCAATTCATCATTGTCAGTCCAGCCCGGAACAACTACATGTCTAATCCATGCAGGTATCTGTTTTTCCTCAAGATAATTAAGACATTTAAGGGTATTATCAATTTTTGCACCTGTAAGCTCTTTGTGCTGTGATGATTCAATCGACTTTAGGTCAAGCAACACTAAATCTGTAACATCAAACAAATCTCTAACTGGTTGAGTAAATATTGCTCCCGAGGTATCAAGCGCAGTATGAATACCATTTTCTTTACACAGGAGAAAGAATTCGCGCACAAATTTTGCCTGCATTAAAGGCTCACCACCTGTAACTGTTACTCCTCCTTTAGCAATAAAGCTTTTATATTTCAATACTTCTGCAAGCAGCTCCTCGGGTGTTAACTGATACTGTCCGCTTGCATTTGTATCCCATGAGTCGGGGTTATGACAGTAGAGACAGCGCAGAGGACAGCCCTGAAGGAATATGACAAAGCGTATTCCCGGGCCATCCACAGTGCCGAAGCTCTCTAATGAGTGTATGTTTGCTTTTATAATGAATGATTGATTGTTCGTGAAATAACATCTAACTGTTGCTCACGAGTTAGTTTAATGAAGTTAACCGCATATCCTGATACCCTTATAGTTAGTTGTGGATACTTTTCAGGATGATCCATTGCATCAAGAAGCAGATCTTTATCGAATACGTTTACATTAAGATGCTGACCTCCATTGGCAGTGAAATATCCGTCTAATAATCCTACCATATTATCAACTCTCATATTTGTATCTTTTCCTAATGAACCGGGTGATACTGCAAATGTATAGGATATTCCATCGTGCGCATGCTGGAAAGGAAGTTTGGCTACTGATGCAAGTGCTGCAACAGCTCCTTTTGTGTCTCTGCCGTTCATTGGGTTTGCTCCCGGAGCAAATGGTGTACCTGCAGGTCTTCCATCTGGTGTAGCGCCTGTTTTCTTTCCGTAAACAACGTTTGATGTAATCGTTAGAATTGATTGGGTTGGAATCGCGTTTCTGTATGTTTCGTGCTGACGAAGATATCCCATGAATTTTTTAGTAATATCTACTGCAATCTGGTCAGTTCTGTCGTCATTGTTACCAAAAGGTACATATTCGCCTTCACGTTCGAAATCTACAGCTATTCCTCGTTCATCTCTGATAATTTTTACTTTTGTATCGCGAATTGCGGCAAGTGAGTCGGCTACAATTGACAATCCTGCAATACCTGTTGCTCTGATACGCTGTACATTACCGTCATGCAATGCCATCTCGAATGCTTCATATGAATATTTGTCATGCATATAATGTATAATCTTCAGAGCATTAACATATACTTTTGCTAACCATCGCATTGATTGCTCAAATTTGCCCATTACTTCATCATAATCAAGATACTCTGATTTGATTGGCTCAAATTTGGGTGCTACCTGAGCTCCTGATATCTCATCAACACCTCCGTTTATAGCGTAAAGAAGACACTTTGCCAGGTTGGCTCTGGCACCAAACAATTGCATTTGTTTACCTATCTTCATTGGTGATACACAACATGCAATTCCGTAGTCATCTCCATAATCGGGACGCATTAAATCATCATTTTCATATTGTATTGCTGAAGTTTCGACTGATACTTTTGCACAAAATTCTTTCCAGTTCTCAGGTGAGCTTTGCGACCAAAGCACTGTTAGGTTTGGTTCCGGAGCAGGACCAAGATTGTATAGTGTCTGAAGATAACGGTATGAGGTGCGGGTAACTAATGTTTTACCTTCAATATTTTGTCCTCCAAGAGATTCTGTAACCCAAACAGGGTCTCCTGAAAATAGTTCATTGTATTCGGGTGTGCGGAGAAAGCGTACAATTCTTAATTTGATAATCAACTGATCAACCAGTTCTTGTGCTTGGAGCTCAGTTATAAGTCCCTCGTTAAGGTCTTTTTCTATATAAATATCAAGGAATGTGGATGTTCTGCCAATAGACATTGCTGCACCATCCTGATCTTTTACAGCTGCAAGGTATGCAAAGTATAGGAACTGTATGGCTTCGTAACTATTTTTTGCAGGTTGAGACACATCAAATCCATAGCTTTGACACATCTTCTCAAATTTTTTCATCGCCTTAATCTGCTCCGATACTTCCTCTCGATTTCTAACTACATTATCAGTAAACTCCTGTATGTCTAACTGCTTAAGAAAGTTTTTTCTCTCTTCAATTAAAGCAGTTGTACCATAAAGTGGAACACGTCTGTAGTCACCAATAATTCTACCTCTACCATACGCATCGGGTAAACCTGTGATGATTCCTGATTTTCGCGCTGCTAATATTTCTTCATTATATGCAGAGAAAACACCTTCGTTGTGAGTTTTCCTGTATCTTGTGTAAATCTGTTTTGTAAGTGGGTCGAGCTCATAGCCATATGCTGTAAGGGAGTTTTCCACCATTCTTATTCCGCCTTTTGGGAAAATTCCACGCTTAAGTGGCTTATCGGTCTGTAACCCAACAATTACTTCATTGTCCTTATCAATATATCCAGGTCCGTATGTGTCGATTTCCTGCGGAAACTTAGTCTCTGCATCATAAACCCCTTTGGATTGCTCTTCCTTGAACATTTCAGTGAGTTTATTCCATACTTTTTTTGTACGTTCTGTAGAGGAAACAAGAAAACTATCATCACCTTCATATGGTGTATAGTTGTTCATTATGAAATCTCTTACGTTAATCTCTTTTTTCCAAAGGTCTCCTTTAAAACCTTTCCATGCTTCATTACTGTTATTCATTGATAATCAAATTGTTTTGATATTTATATAATATTCAAACAATAAAAATAGTTCATACTGCATAACCTAAATTGAACTATTATTAGTTGTTTAACTGTGATTTTAATACCTTTTTGTCGGAAATTATAAAATTAATTGGAGTAATAACCTTCACAATCTATTTTATTTCCTTATTTCAAAGCACAAAGATATACCTATTATTTCAAATAAAGAAATATTTCTTTAATTAAAAGTATGCAGTTGTAAATCTACTATTATTATCTTAAATTTGTTATCAAAAACATAAAGGAGTAATGACAAAAAGAAAATGGTTGGCAGCATACGTTAAAATGCATCATGAAAAAAAATTGAGGGACCGGCTTACAGAAATGGGAATTGAATGTTTTTTACCAGTTCAGGAGGAGGTTCGGCAATGGAGTGACAGAAAGAAAAAAATAGAAAGAGTTTTAATACCCATGATGATTTTTGTTTTTGTTGATCCTGAGGAACAGCGTGTTGTGATTAATCACCCCTCAGTTATCAGGTATCTTGTATTAAGGGGAGAAAGTACGCCAACTGAAATACCCAAGCATCAGATGGACGATTTTATGTTTATGGTAGATAACTCAGAATCCTCAGTAACTTTCAGTGACATTGATTTAAAACCCGGCGAAATGATAAGGGTTATAAAGGGTCCTTTAAGCGGGTTGGAAGGGGAATTAGTGAATATTGACGGTAAATATAATATTGCAATTAGAATTAAGCAGTTAGGATGCGCTGTTGTTGAAACTAATGCCTCAGTAATTACGAAGATTTGATTACTTCTTTTTTATTATTCCTTTTATAATTAGACATCTATTGCTGTTTTTTTCTATCTTTGTGTATTAATCCAATAATTCTTAATTATTAAAGATGTTTATAGCCATAGATTTTGACGGAACAATAGTTGAACATGCCTATCCGGAAATTGGTAAGCCCATTCCTTTTGCAATTGAGACACTGCAACAAATTCAAAAAGACGGTCATATTTTAATTTTATGGACTGTAAGAACGGGAGACCTTCTGCAGGAAGCAATAGATTATTGTGCAGAAAGGGGACTTCATTTTTATGCTGAAAATGAAAACTATAAGGGTGAGACCATCGAAAAGAAAGATTATTCCAGAAAATTAAAAGTAGACTTATTTGTAGATGATAGATCCCTGTGGGGGCTTCCTGACTGGGGTGTAATATATAACGCAATTAAGGTTATAGATAGCGGTGGTAACCCTTTGTCTGTTTTGATGACAAACTCTGCCATGCCCGAACAAAATAGAAAGAAGAGAAGGCGCTGGTTTTAATTGAAATTTATAAATGTGTCCTTATATTTTCAGTAAATAGCGATTATGAAATTGTACAATATATTAAATATAATAACTTTGTACTTTGATTTTTAACATAACATTATAACATTTCTATGCGAAATATATTACTGTTTACTATTGTTGCACTATTAACTGTTTGGTTATCTGGATGCACAGGAGCAAAAAAAGTAGCATATATTCAAGGCGCCGGTGAAGAAATTAACACTGAGCACATGCAAACTACCCCACTATATGATGCACGTATCATGCCAAAGGATTTACTTACAATAACTGTTAGTGCAACAGATCCTGAAGCAGTAAAACCATTTAATCTTACAGTTCCTAGTTTAACTACAGGTACTAGTACTTATTCTCAACCTTCATTACAGTCATATCTGGTTGATAATAACGGTCAGATAAATTTCCCTGTTATGGGTATGATAACTTTGACTGGCTTAACAAAGCGTGAGGCCGAATTGAAGATAACCGATCTTCTTCAAAAATATTTAAAAGATCCACCAGTAGTAACAGTTAATTTTGTG
This sequence comes from uncultured Proteiniphilum sp., assembly GCA_964648775.1. GTDB lineage: Bacteria > Bacteroidota > Bacteroidia > Bacteroidales > Dysgonomonadaceae > Proteiniphilum. Next base: position 15,769 of record CAZYNA010000018.1, read on the forward strand.
AACTATAAAATATCTGTTTTAGGTGAGGTTGCAAGGCCTAACACCTTTACAATAATGAATGAAAAGGTAAATATATTTGAAGCTCTTGCTATGGCAGGCGATATGACAATTTATGGAAAACGTGATAACGTGAAAGTTATACGTGAAGATTTATATGGTAATCAAAATGTTATAGTGCTTGATTTGAATGACCCGTCTGTAATTTATTCACCTTATTATTTTCTTCAGCAAAACGATGTTGTATATGTTGAGCCAAATAAGACAAAAGCAAAAAGCTCTGAAATAGGAAGTGCAACAAGTTTATGGATTTCCGGAACCTCAATATTGATTTCATTAGCTGGGTTATTAGTTACTATATTAAAAAAATAACTATTCATTTATTTAATAATATTCATTTAACGAAAAGAAATAGGAATGACAGATTTGAATTCCACTATACAGCCAATTACACAGAATAATGAAGACGAGAATACTTCAATTATGGAAGTCCTTCTCAGATTTTTAAGATACTGGAAATGGATTCTACTCGGTATAGTTATAGCAATGATAATTGCCTTTTTATATTTAAGATACACAACTCCGCAATATAATATTACATCAAGTATTGTACTTAAAGAAGCTAAAAATCAAAGCCTGGAACCATCCATTGGTGGTATGGATGGAATACAGCTGGGATCGCTTGGAGCTGTTAGTAACCTTGAGAATGAGATATATATCCTACAGAGCCGATCAATTATAAGGAATGTAATAAATCGTCTGGACCTTCACACCTCGTATATTGTTGAAGGAAGAATTAAAAGCAGCGATTTATATAAAAACAGTCCGGTAATTGTTAGTATGAATCAAAATCATCTTGATAGTCTTCAAAATAACATTGATTTTGAAATGTCTATCGACTCATCAAATGGAACTATTACAATTTCCGGACTTTATGATGATAATATTGTTGATACAGTTTTTACTTCACTTCCTGCTCAGTTGCATACTGAAAGTGCAAATATAAGCTTTACGCAAAGGCCAGGTATAAAGCTGTCAGACAATAATCTTATTGTTCAGATTCAACACCCCAACTCTGTAATTCGTCAATATAGAAATGCTCTTTCTGTTCAGCAGGCTTCAAGACAATCTTCGGTGCTAAACCTGTCAATTATTACCCCTTATCCTGAAAAAGGCAAAGATTTTTTAAATACGCTGGTAGAGGTATATAACAATGAAACCATCGAAGATAATAAGATGGAGGCGTTTAATACTCAGTCATTTATCAATGAACGTATTGCAATAATTGATCAGGAGCTGTCTGATGCAGAAAGAAATGTAGAAGACTATAAACAATCTGAAGGACTTAGTGATTTGCAGGTTGACCTTCAGAGGAATATACAAATGGGTAGCAGATACGAGCAGCAATTAGTTGAAGTGGAGACTCAACTTAACATTGTGAGTTCCCTGAATCAATATGTAAATAATCCGGAAAATCAGAATAAAACAATCCCTTCAAATATCGGTTTAGAGGATCCGAATTTAGCTGCTACAACCAGTGAGTATAATCGACTTGTTCTTGAAAGGGAGAGGTTATCACAAAGTATGACCGAAGATAACCCTGCAATGATTCGACTCGAAGAGCAAATTACCGGTTTAAGACAAAACATCAATACATCGATTAGTAGTGTACAGCAAGGATTAAATATTCAGCGCCGTGATGCAAGGAACCAGGCTAATATTTATGGAGGAAGAATAGGTGTTATGCCAACTCAGGAAAGAGAATTTATGGAGCTCTCGCGTGAACAGCAAATTAAGGCAAGTCTTTTCTTAATGCTGCTACAAAAACGAGAGGAAAATGCACTTGAGTTAGCTGCAACTGCTAATAGTGCTAAAGTTTTAGATGAGGCAATATTAGAAGGAAAGGTGTCTCCTCGAACAATGATTATTCTTTTGGCTGCTTTAATTCTTGGTGTTTTGATCCCTGTTGGAATCATTTATTTAGTAGATATTTTACAGTATAGAATCAGAACCCGGGCTGACGTTGATAGAATTTCCAAAATCCCTCTACTTGGAGAAATTCCAAACCATTCTGAAGGAGGTAATATTGCAGTATTAGAGAATGAAACAAGACCAATTGACGAAGCATTTAGGATGGCACGTACCAACTTGCTATTAACTCTCGGAAAGGATAAGAAAGTTGTAGTATTTACTTCAACAGTTTCGGGCGAAGGCAAATCTTTTATTGCTTTAAATATGGCTATATCTACCTCTCTTCTAAATAAAAAGGTTCTGCTGGTAGGACTCGATCTAAGAATGCCTCGTATAATAGAATATTTGAACTTAGATACAAAAGACGGAATTACAAATTATCTTTCTGGTTTTGAGTCTGATATTAATAAGCTTATTCTGCCATCCAAAATAAACTCTAATTTATATGTGTTACCGGCCGGACCAACTCCTCCTAATCCTGCAGAACTATTGTCAAGAACTACATTAGAATCAGCAATCGACAAATTGAAAGAGGAGTTTGATTATATTTTCATTGATTCAGCACCATCAGCATTAGTTACAGATACACATGTGCTTAACAGGGTGACAGATGCAACAGTATATGTTTGTAGAGTTGATTATACTAGTAAGGGTGATTTAAGATTTGCTAATAGCTTAATGCAGGAGAATAAACTTAACAACATGTTGCTTGTAATTAATGACGTAAGTGATTTCCATAGAGGCTATGGATACGGTTACGGGTATGGCTATGGATACGGTTATGGCAAAAAAACCAAAAGGAAGTAATTGAAAGAGAGCATAATTATTAATAATTAACATTAATTTTGTAAGATGTTGATTATTTTTCATAAATTTGCATTGAAATAAACTATTAACGCAGTATGGAGACTACAATACCAAAACAAACTGCAATCGATTTCGAATATGAAATATCATTCTTTGAATTTCGAATATGCGTTATTGGATTAGATGAAGCAGGTATTAATCTTGCGCATCTTTTCTCTTCAAAATACCTTACAATAGGTTTTGATGAAAGCCCCGAACAAGTTAAACTAATATCCGAAAACTACAACTACAACAACAGAAATCTCAAATTTACTTCTAATCCTGATGATATTCGAAATTGCAACTTTTATGTATTGTCTGATTCAAAGCATAGTAGCTATTTAAAAACGGGAGAATTAATTGGGAATGTAATCTCAAAAGGAGATTTTGTTGTGGTAGAACAAGAAGAATTGGAAAAAAAGAAGGAAGAATTTATACCAGTTATTGAAAATGTAAGTGGATTGAAGTATGATGAGGACTTCTTTGGTGGTAAGAAGCCTGTGATTTCTGAAGTAAACTACGAGAAGGAGAAAAAGGAAGTAAATAAGATTGTTACTGCACTCTTCTCTTCTGTATTAAAAAAGGGAATTGGGTAGAACTAACACTATAAGATCATGTTAGTGTCTTATTGTTAATAAATTACATTTATAAGAAGTGATATTTCAATCAGAAATATCACTTCTTTGTTTATAATAGTTTGTGTTAAATCGCTTCAAATGTAGTCTAAGATTAGCTCTGATGAAATAATAAAATGTGAAATACTACTCAATATAGTTGTTAAATAATTTTATACTTGTTAACTTTGAGAGTCTGCAATGGCATATTAGACTAAACACTGGTTTTTAGCCTTAAATCGTGTCAAAATGCCGATATAGCTATAAATAGCTTACATTTTGTTATTCTGTACTCAGAAACATTTTCATAATTATATGATAACTATACTAACAAATTTTTAAATCTGAAAAAAAGTATGAGCTTTAAAACAAAAAAACTCAAAAGAGTTAATGTGGCCTTAGTTGCCGGTATTGTATCAATGTTAATTGTTACATCTTGTAGAAATCATGAAATAATAGATCCCGGAAAGGATCCGGGTAATCTTACTGAAACAACCGCAAGTTTTAAAACGAAGATTAATGAAACACAGACAAGAGCTTCTGGAACGATGTGGGAAAAAGGTGATGAAATAGGACTATTCTCAATATATCATGGTGAAACACTTTCAAGCAACGTTATTTTTGAAGATTATTTTAATATTAAGTATATCAATAATATTGAAGGCTCCACAGCAATTTTTAATGCTGGTGACAAAGCTATTAAGTTTCCCTCTACACCTGAGAAGTTTGACTTTATTGCATATTATCCGTACTCAGAAACCGGAGTAGATACTACTGAAACTGGTGAGATTACACTTGATATTGATATATCATCGCAAGAAATAATATCTGATATTGATGTAATGTATGCAAGTGCAAGTGGATATGATAGAAATAATCCGAATGTTGAACTACATTTCAATCATATGTTGTCACAACTGGTACTTAAATTAACTGGTGTTGAAGGAGTAATTCTTGACAATGCTACGATTGAAATAGATAATGTTTTAACACATGCAACTATGAATCTTGCAGATGGATCCATTCTAAATGAAACGGTTAATGCAAAAATTACTCCAAATATTGAATATAACTCTTTGGATAATACTATTACTGTAACAGCAATATTACTTCCCGGACAGAATCTGGAGACAGTAAAGATTACTATTGTGACTGCTGATGCAAGAAAATATGAGTGGACTCCTGATAATTATGAAATGGCAACTAATGTAAGAAAAACCTATAATTTAAAATTATCACCAAATAAGATAGAGCTGTTAAGTGAAGGATTTTCAATTGGAGATTGGACTGATGATACGGATGAATCAATAGAGGATATTGAACCAGATACTTACTTCAATATAGAAACTGAAGCTGATCACATAAACTTTGAATCGACAGCATCAAATACTGAAATTATACTTTCTTCCAGTTTTACCTGGAATGCATCAGTGGAAGCTGTTGAAAAGGAAGGAGAGAGCGGTTACTCCGGTGATGCAAGCTGGTTGGAATTAAGTCAAACCACTGGAACTGCCGGAGCTAAATTATATCTTTATGCAGCATCAAACTCCAGTGGATATGATCGTAGTGTAATAATAACTTTTATACCTGAAACTGAAGATG
>CAZYNA010000018.1:20898-35760 GCA_964648775.1 uncultured Proteiniphilum sp.
TAAGTCGGCATTTCCTATTAAAAACAGTTGTTGTCTTGCTCGGGTCAGAGCAACATTCAATTTACGATCAACAGTTTCATCGTGGTTCAGATTGCAGAGAAATTTAAACTGCTCATATCTATTTATGCAAAAAGAAACAATAATAATGTCGCGCTGACTTCCTTGAAATCGCTCAACAGTATCAATCATAACAGATTCAAACGCTGGTATTTCTGATTCTGAAAGTTTATGTCGTATTAAAGCAATTTGATTACGATAAGGAGCGATAATTCCAACAGATGAGGACCTAAATTCCTTGCCGTTTTCATGATAAACCTTTTGCAGCGCTTTCAATATACTAACAACAGTTTCAGCCTCAGCTTCATTCACCTTGTTAGAGTGGTTGTCGTGAACTAATTTTTCTGTCGAAAACAGGGCAGTTCTATGTTTTGAAACTACATACTCTATTGGCTCATCAGATGAAGAATTTAAATTCCAGTTCTCTTTTTGCCACTCAAGAGCAGTAAAAAGATTATTTTCATAAAAATGAGCTGAAGGAAATGCTGCAATATCTTCATGCATCCTACCCTGCTTATTGAGCTGAGTATAAGAGTGAGTCCAGCCTTGTGAAATACACCTTCTCAAGAGTCTCTCAAAGAATGAGTCACGGCAATCAGTTATACCAATATCGCTAAGTTCTTGTTCTTCAATCAGTGACTCTTTTTCTTCTTGCATTACTATTGTTGAAAGCTGATTATGGTCGCCTATCAGGATAAATTTCTCGAAACGAGGAAGAAGTCCAATGATTTGAGGCTCCAGTATTTGCGATGCTTCATCAATAATTGACACATCAAACTTCTTCAGAGAAAATATCTCCATTTTACCTGTAATTGAGGCAAGTGTTGAAACAAAGATTCGGGTTTTATCAATTTCTTTTCTGATAGATTCCCGGTCTGTAAATTTTTCTGAAACCCTTTGCAGAAGTCTGTGGCGATATTTCTCTTCGCAAGAAAGCTCACTTCCAATACGAATAAATGCATCACATTCACCCGCACTACATTCAAAAGCAGCATTAATTGCACCACAAAGCTCATCAACAGCACGATTAGTGTATGCAATTACCATGATATTTATATTTGGATTCCTGTAATATTCCTCAATCAGGCGTCTTGCAAAAATTGATGTTTTACCCGTTCCCGGAGGCCCTACAATAAGAAAATAATCCCTTGCAGTCAAAGCCATGTTTATCACATTTTCGGGATACAGTTCTATACTGTTTTTATAGCTCGAATCGAAATTGTTTCCTGTGTAAAATTTACTACTTATATCAGGGTAGGAGCTTTTATTTGCTTTTTCTGCCGGCCTAATTCCTAAGAGCAACTCTTTTTTCTCTGCTGATGATTTTATAAAAGCATAGAGACCTTTATACATACTATTGTACGAAGTGTCAAGAGAGTCATGTTCAATAGCCCATAACCGGTTGTTTTCGAAGAAGTGACTATTTCTCTGTTTGTATCTAAATCTAACTATAACTTCGCCGGCAGTAATTTTAACAATGGTACCCTTTAAAATCTGTTTGTTAAGCACTGTGTCATTATCATCTTTTCTGGGATAAACAATACAGATTTCTCCATCTCTGAAATTCACAATCTCATTACTGATACTAAATTCACTACTTCTCCCGTTTCTATCAAAAACGATAGTCATGTCATTGCCAATATCATCAATCTCACGTATAGATAAATCATATAAAACCTCAAGTGCTTCTGCACGCTCTTCAAATTTAGTGTTCCACAAGGAAGCCATACCTGTTGGAGTTTCATATTCAATATCACCAATCTTTTGATGGTATAACTCTTTGGAAATAAATTGTATGTATCTGTAAAAGTATAGTCTTTCAATTGCAGAGCTTTTGTGAAGAACAGACTCAATACTATTAATTTTGTTGATATAAAATATGGGAATTCTTTCCGGAGTTTTAATATGATTAAATAGTGTTTTAAAAATATCAGCTACATAATCAACTCCCCCGGTATTTATGTTATGCTCGTTAATAATAATATGATTTCTGAGGTTTAAAATAGCTTTCTCAAGCTCCCCATTCAAAGAAGCTGCTCTAATATTTTCTCCCGGAGTATCGCTCGAAGCATAAAGTATTGAAGCTTCAACCTTATAATTGTCTGTTCCAAAAACACTATCTACCATCAATCGATACACATATGTCTGAACAACATGATTTAACGTAATCTGTGTAGGATTATTAGCAGGGTAAGGAAGCCGCCCCGATTTAAGCTCAATTATTTTTGCATTAGCAGAGTCGGGATATACGTGAAGTAGGTCCAAACGCCCCTGAACCCCATACTTGGCGCTAAAAAAAGATGGCTCCAGAGTGCTGTAATCCTTATCGATATTTAGTTTGTTAAAATCATCTCTGACAACACGTTTAATGTTTTCAAAAAGTCCGCGCGCCCTTATCATAAATTCCCTGAAATCAACCGGATTCTCAATATCAGTACAACTTGTATATTCAAATGGCGATTGGCGAAACGACTTCAGGAATACCTCATTAAATGAAACATCCTCGGTGTTATCTGAATAGATAAGTTCGTCCAGAAAAAAGTTGGCTAAATTTCCTAAAAGCAAATAAGAGCGGTTTTCCTTCTCTTCAAGTTTGTTACGGAAGTAATGCAACGGTGAAATACAATAATCCTGAAAACATTCTGCCAATGCTGAAGCATCAATTAAATAATCCGGTTCAAGTATTATATATGTTGGAATTAGAAACCCTTCACTATCAGTTATACAATTAATAAGGTTCAGCTTTGCTCCCTCCCAAAAAAGCTCAACAGAACTGCTGAACTCATTGTTCTCAGGTTTAACTCCATATCTTACAATAATTGATTCTTGTGGATTATCATCTGAATAGCAGATCAATAGCTTTTTGTCCTTAATAATCTTAAGTAGTTGCACATTTAAGGTATCAGTGTCATACATTGTGCTCTTTAGAGTTTTATTATTCATATCAGCACAACAATTTTAGGCAGAAAAATTAGAATTCCAACAATAAAAGCACCAATTGCAGCAATTAATACAGCTGCAGCAGATATATCTTTTATTTTCTTTATTGTTGGATGAATCTCTTTATTACATGCATAATCTGATAGTTTTTCCAAAGCAGTATTTACTGCCTCCAAAGATAAAACAATAGCAATTACAACAACAATCGCAACCCACTCAAGTGTAGATATTCTAAGAATAAATCCGGTCACAACCGCTATAATGGCTGCAATCAGCTGAATAATTGCATTGGGGGTCTCCCTGACAAGAGTTATAACTCCTCGTGAAGCATGTTTAAAAGATTCTATTCTATCGTTAATATATGACATCCGGTTTTCAGGAAAATTTAATTGTACAAACAAACTAGGCCTTTGCATTCCAAAATTACTAAATTAGATTATCATCACAAAAATGTTTAGGTTTCATGTTCATTTTCAGTAGAACTAATTTTGAGATTACTTTTATTATCTTTGTGATAAGAAAGTATTTAATTCATTTAGATAAAAGTATGTCCCAGCTCTGTCCAACATGCGGAAAAATTAAATTGAATGATTCACTCTTTTGTGATGATTGTACAAAGAAGATACGTACAGAATATGAAGTGGATGTTCCCGTTCCCGTAGACGAACATTCAGAAAAAAATATAAAACAGAATGACGCAGAATTAAGTAAGCCGGAATCAGAGCAAAGCAATACAAATTACAATCGGGATAATGAATACCAACCGGTCGGCAAAAAGAGAAAACCTTTTAAATCTCTTCTTTGGATTGGAGTAGTTGCACTAATTCTTATTGCTTCTTTTATCGTATACAATAAAACAGTTCGCCAGAAGAACCTCGAGCGCAGTGCATGGGAAACTGCTGTAAAGGAAAATAGTGTAGACGGCTTTTTGGCCTACATTGTTTCGCATCCCACGGGAGAGCATTTAGAAGAGGCACAGAGCGGACTAATGAGGCTTAAGGAGTTAGAGGCTTCTGCATGGGAAAGAATGAAGGAGACGGGCAGTATTTCAGAGTTAAGAGGGTTCTTACAGCAATACTCAACCAGTCCCTATGTCCCGCTTGTAAAAAACCGATTAGACTCGCTATCCTGGATGGTTGCTCTTTATACAAATACTGTAGAGTCATATTCAGAATATATCAGCCTCACAAGCAGAGGGGAAGTCAAAGGCGAATATTTAACTTTAGCTGAAAACGGATATAAATTGCTCTATCAATCCACACCTATAGATAGTGAGGTCCTTAGCAATTTACGCACAACGGTAAACGGGTTTTACTCCTCGCTTACTTCCTTAGACCACTCAGGTATGTTCCGATATCTGGCACCACATGTTCACAGATTCTTCGACTCCGGCGGTTCTTCTCGTGAAAAGATAACCGGTGAGTTGCTTGTAACTGCAGCTCAATCGGGAGGGTCAAGAATTAATTTCTCACCAAGCTTAGAGGATTTACAATACAAGAATAGTGATAATGGTTCATACATCATAAATATCCCGGTCACTAAATCATATACAAGTAATGGAGAGGCTATTCAGGTACCCGGTTATATAGCTCATATTGAAGTAAATAATGAGTGCCAAATAACCGGAATATATGAATCTAAACCCTTTTATGGAGCTCCATAAATCAATTTAACATATAATGGATTTTAAACTAACATCAGATTTTCAACCAACCGGAGATCAGCCCGAAGCAATAAAAGCGTTGGTAGAGGGATTAAATCAAAAAGTTCCTTACCAGACCCTGCTTGGGGTTACCGGATCGGGTAAAACTTTCACAATTGCCAATGTTGTTGAACAGGTAAATAAACCCACACTGGTGTTAAGCCATAATAAAACTCTTGCTGCTCAGCTTTATAGCGAATTCAAGAGTTTCTTCCCTAATAATTCAGTTGAGTATTTTGTGTCATATTACGATTATTATCAGCCTGAAGCATATCTCCCCACAACTGATACATATATCGAGAAAGACCTCTCAATAAATGATGAAATAGAGAAACTAAGGCTCGCCACCACCTCCTCGCTTCTCTCAGGCAGAAAGGATGTGATAGTTGTCTCTTCTGTTTCATGTCTTTATGGAATTGGTAATCCTGAGGATTTCCAAAAAACAACAATCGATGTGAGTGTGGGGCAACAACTCGATCGTGATCAGTTTTTAAGGCTACTCGTAAACAGTCTCTATTCTCGCAACGAAACAGTAGATTTCCAGAGAGGTAACTTTCGTGTAAAAGGAGATACGGTTGATGTGTTTTTAGCTTACCACGATTATATAGTTAGAGTTATATTCTGGGGAGATGAAATTGAAAACGTTGAGGTTGTAGATCCGTTAACGGGGGTTACTCAGGAGCGTATTGATTCTTACCGCATATTTCCTGCAAATCTGTTCGTAACTACTCAGGAGAGAATAAACAGGGCAGTTGATGAGATATTGCTCGATCTGGGTAAACAGGTTGAGTTCTTTCAGGAGATTGGTAAACCGCTCGAGGCTAAGCGTATATATGAGAGAGTTACCTATGATGTTGAAATGATAAAAGAGATTGGGTACTGTTCCGGTATTGAAAACTATTCACGTTATTTTGACGGACGATTACCGGGAACGCGACCATTCTGCCTGCTTGATTTTTTCCCCGAAGATTATCTCACGGTTATTGATGAGAGTCACGTAACTATCCCGCAAATCAGGGCAATGTATGGTGGCGACCACTCACGGAAAATGAATCTGGTTGAGTATGGATTTCGTCTTCCTGCCGCTATAGATAACCGTCCGCTAAAATTTGAGGAGTTTGAGGCTTTATCGCCCGAAATAATCTTTGTAAGTGCAACACCTGCCGATTACGAGCTTGAGAAGTCGGAGGGAATAGTTGTCGACCAGCTTATAAGGCCAACCGGCTTATTAGATCCTCCAATTGATGTAAGACCAAGCATGAATCAGATTGATGATCTGATGGAGGAGATTCATCAACGCACAGAAAAAGATGAGCGTGTACTCGTAACTACCCTCACAAAGCGTATGGCAGAAGAGCTGACAGATTATCTTGCAAGTAATGGAGTAAGATGTAATTATATCCACTCTGATGTAGAAACGCTTGAAAGAGTGAAGATAATGGATGATCTCCGTAGTGGATTATTTGATGTATTAATTGGGGTTAACTTGCTCCGCGAAGGGTTAGACTTGCCGGAAGTATCGCTCGTAGCAGTTCTGGATGCAGATAAGGAGGGCTTCCTTCGTTCTCACCGCTCATTAACCCAAACCGCCGGTCGCGCTGCCCGAAATGTTAACGGCCGGGTTATTTTCTATGCAGATAAGATTACTGATAGCATGAGAAAAACTATGGATGAAACAGACAGGCGTCGCGAAAAGCAAATGAAATATAATGAGGATCATGGAATTACACCACGACAGATCAAAAGAGCTCATTCTTCGGCATTGAGCAAAGAGTACACTTCAACTATAGAGGCAAAGGCATATGTGGAGCCTGATTATTATGCTCTGGCAGCAGAGCCGTTAGAGAGGTATGCAACTGCCGATGATCTGAAAATAAAAATTGAGCAGACTCGCAAGGCTATGTTGGCAGCGGCAAAGAAGCTTGAATTCCTCGAAGCTGCACAACTTAGAGACCAATTGGCAATGCTTGAGGAGATGCATGGTAAGTGATAATTAAATCAACAGAATTACTTAAAAATTAAAAAATATACTCATAACTGAAATAATAATTGTATGAAATCAGACATTCAAATTGCAAGAGAAACACCATTAAGAAGAATTAAAGATGTTGCTGAAGAAATCGGAATACCACGCGATGAGGTAATTAACTTTGGAAGACATATGGCAAAGATTCCGGTTGCATTAATTGATAATCAAAAAATCGATCATAGCAACCTGATATTAGTTACTGCCATCACTCCAACCAAGGCAGGGATTGGTAAAACAACCGTTTCCATTGGTTTGGCGTTAGGTTTAAATAAAATTGGAGAGAGTGCGGTTGTTGCACTTCGTGAGCCGTCACTCGGACCGGTTTTCGGAATGAAGGGCGGGGCCGCCGGTGGTGGTTATGCTCAGGTATTGCCAATGGAGAATATAAATCTGCATTTCACAGGTGATTTTCATGCTGTTACAACAGCTCATAACACCATTGCAGCACTTCTGGAAAACTATAATTTCAGGGTACAGGGTACTGAAAATGCTCTTAAAGAGATACTATGGAAAAGAGTTCTGGATGTTAACGACAGAAGCTTGAGATACATAGTAACAGGATTAGGCCCCGGTAACGGAATGCCTCAGGAAGCAGGGTTTGACATAACAGCGGCGTCAGAGTTAATGGCAATTCTTTGTCTGGCCGAAAATGAGGATGATCTCAGACGAAGAATTGAAAATATCCTTCTTGGATATAAAAGAAACGGGGAACCTTTCACAGTAAAAGACCTTGGTGTTGCAGGTGCAATAACAGTAATTATGAAGGATGCAATTCATCCCAACCTCGTGCAAACTACGGAGAATACACCTGCATTTATTCATGGCGGACCTTTTGCAAATATTGCTCACGGTTGTAACTCAGTGCTTGCCACAAAAATGGCAATGTCTTATGGTAAATATGTAATAACAGAAGCCGGATTTGGTGCCGATTTAGGTGCAGAAAAGTTTTTTAATATTAAGTGCCGCAAGAGTGGGTTGCGACCAAAACTTACTGTTATTGTAGTTACTGCACAGGGTTTAAAGATGCATGGCGGAACTCCCGAAAACAAAATTAAAGAGTCTGATATTGACGGATTAAAGAAAGGACTTGAGAATCTGGAAAAACATCTCGAGAATCTGGCATCTTTTGGTCAGTCGGTTGTTGTTGCATTCAATAAGTACTACTTCGATACCAATGAAGAGATAGAAACCGTTCGGGCTTTTTGTAACGAAAGAGGAACACCGTTTGCAGTAAATGATGCTTTCACAAAAGGTGGTGATGGTGCAATAGAGTTAGCAAATAAAGTAGTTGAAGTAATCGATAAGAGTCCTTCCGGTGAACTAAAATTCACATACAGCGATTCGGATGATATTGTTACAAAAATAACAAAAATTGCAAATAAGGTCTACGGTGCTAAGGATGTGGTTATAGGCGAAGCGGCAATGAAAAAGCTAAATATGATTAAAGACACATCACTCGAAAAAATGCCTGTTTGTATTGCAAAAACTCAATATTCTTTTTCTGCCGATCCCAAGTGGTATGGAGTTGCAAAAGACTTCCGGCTTAAAATAAACGATCTTGTAATAAATCAGGGTTCGGAGTTTATTGTTGCAATTGCAGGTGAGATGATGCGTATGCCGGGCTTACCAGCCGATCCTCAGGCTAAAAGAATTGATATTGTAAATGGAGAAATTGAAGGTCTGAGTTGATTTAAACCATCATTAAATCACTCATAATTCCATCAGATATAAACATCCCATCACGGGTAAGCTTCATATAATCACCTTCTATGTTTAGCTTACCCGCGATTTTATAAGGTGCTGCATTTTCAATACAATAATCAAAGAATTCATCTCCAAACAGAGCTTGTAATTCTCTTAAATCAACGCCCCATATGGTTCGTAACCCGGTAAGAATAAACTCATTATATTTCTCCTTTTGTGATAGATGCTCAGACCCTCTGTCCAGATTTCCCGTCTCAGCACCTTTAATATATCTTGATAGTGAAGCCACATTCCACGAGCGATTCTCACCATCAAAAGAGTGGGCGGCCGGACCAAGTCCAATATATTTACTACTCTTCCAATAGGAGGTATTGTGCCTTGAGAAAAAGCCATCTTTTGCAAAAGCCGATATCTCGTAATGAATAAAATTTCTCTGTTTCATCCAATCGATAAGAATTGAGAACATTGCCCTGCTAATCTCCTCATCCACGGGTTTAATTTTTCCGCTGTCAAGCAGCCTTTTCAGTAGTGTCTTTTCCTCATAAATCAGGTGATACGCAGAAAGATGCTTTGTGCCAAGATTGGTAGCCATTTTCAAATTATCCCTCCAGATATCCAGTGTCTGATTAGGCAAACCATACATTAAATCTATGCTAATATTGGTCAGTCCAAATTTTTGAGCTCTTTCAACAGCATCAACAGCCTGCTTTGCAGTGTGTCGTCTGCTTAAAAACTTAAGCTCATTATCATTAAAGCTCTGAATGCCAATGCTAAGTCGGTTAACCGGAAGCTCAGATAACATTCTGACATAATCCTGAGACATATCATCGGGATTTGCTTCAACAGTAATTTCAGCTAAATCATCAATGTTGTAGTTTGAGAAAATAGTATTAAAAATCTTTTCAAGATGTTTGTAGTGAAGACGAGAGGGAGTACCCCCGCCAAAATAGATTGTTCTTATAGGTTTTGTAATCTCATCTTTTCTAATAATTGCTTCTTTGCACAACGCTTCAACAAATAAATCCATATTGGTTTCATTTGTTATGGTGTAAAAATCACAATAGTTACATCTTGATTTACAGAATGGTATGTGTATATAAATACCAGCCTGATTTTTATCGTTAATACGGGTTATATCCACTTTAAATTAAAACTTCTCTATAGGTTGTTTTATATGTAGAATTACTCTTCCTGCTCTGTCAGTAGTTTATAAGCTTCAAGATATTTTTGGAGACGGGCAAGATCGTGATACTGAACTTCCTGCCAGCGACGAATATCCATGTTATCAGTAAGATCGTTCATCTTTACTCTTATGGCGACAGGATTTTTTAATACTCTCTGAATATATTCGTCGTACGACTCATTATCGCGCCTTGTCATTGCATCTACACCGTCAACAATCTCTTTTGAGAACCCCTCTTCTGTTAGTTGCTGCAATGTCCACTCACTATCCTCAACCACATCATGTAAAACTCCCACAATCTTCTCCTGCAAGGTGTGCCCGGCGTTCATAACCCTGAATGGATGCTCAATATATGGTCTATCGTTATGTGTGTCAAGCTGCCCTTCGTGAGCAGAAACAGCAATCTCAATTGCCCTTATCAACTGTTCGTTCAGCTTCATTGTTTATCAATAATTTCTTTAACAAGCAGAGGCTCGTCGGTAGTAATAAAATCAACTTTCAAGTCGATAACCTTCTGAATATCTTCAGGCTTGTTAACTGTCCACACATTAACCTTCAGGTTATTCTCATGCGCCTCTTTTACCCATTCAGGCCTGTTGTTAAACACATTGTAATGATAATCAAGTCCCACCCCCATCTTAGATAAAATCTGAGGAGTCAGATCGCCGTTCAGGTAATAAACAGGAGCATCAGGAGCAAGCTTTCTCACCTGCCTTACAAAATTTAACCCGAAAGAGATATATTCAACTCTGTCCTGTAGTCTGCGCTCATTCACCATATCAATCACTTTGCGGGCAAGATCATCCTCTTTGTCCTTGCTCTTGTGATTCTTAAACTCAATTATAAGTTTTGTGTATTTACATTTCTCAAATGCATCCAGATACTCTTCAACAGTTGGCAGAGGCTCACCATTGCTCAGCTTTACCTGTCTTAACGTTGCAAACGGAGTATCCTCAACAATTAATTTTTCACCATTCAGGGTTACATCAGCATCATGATTCACAACAGGAACGCCATCCGAAGAGATCCAAATATCCACTTCCGAACCATAGGCCTTTATTTCATCAGCCTTCATAAGTGCTGCGATAGAGTTTTGCGAGGCACCATCAGTTTTCCAGTATCCGCGATGTGCAATTATTTGCTGGGCTGCAACACTTGTAACAGCTAACAGCATGGTAAGTACAATTAAAAATGATTTCCGTCTCATAACTATATAACTATTTTGGATTTATCTCTAAAAATACAAAAAACTAATCGTTCCCTCTAACTGAAACACTATTTTCTTTTGAAAGTTCTATTCTGATATCATTTTCTATGTTAAGTCCGTTCTCAAAATCATTATTTTCAATAACAACATTATCCACTTTTTCAAAGAAAAACATATGCTCGTTCCAGTGGAATGGCTCAAACTCATTGTTATAGGTTACGGTATTGTCTTTGAAAATCAAACCGTTGGTAGATTTTGCATAAACTATTGGCTTGTCGAACATCTCAAATGTATTTCCTTCAATTACAATGCCCGAATGAAAATATTTCTCCTGATCCTCAAGATTTGGAATTTCAGGGTAAATAGAGATGACAGCATTGGTGAACTGATAATTGGCTGTAAGCGAATTTACAAACCTGTTATTCCTTATAATAACCTCTCTGCAAGCACCTGTTTCATACCAGCCATTGCAATCACCGCAAAGCAGTATAGCCGTTCCGTGAGTATGATCAAACAAGTTATTTTCGCATACAACCCTTCTGGGTGTGCTAAATAGGGTTCCTCTTGCACGGTTGTTTCTTATTATATTATCAGAGAAAATCACTTCAGGTGTCCATGTCAGATTTTCAATTCCATACTTGCCCTCTTCCGAAATCACTTCCGGTAAAGCATTTGTGAATTTTATCTCAAATAATTTTGCACCAAACTCCGTTGGTTTGTCAATTGCCTGAATCGACTCAATAGTGTTGATTTCGCTGCCAACAAGCTCCATCTTTTCCGACTCAACAAACTGAACTGAATCGCCCGGTTCACCCCATTTAAAACCCCATGCCTGATTATGCATGTAACGGGCATGAAGAGTGTTATCGTCTACTCTTTTAATCACCCTTAGATAAGTTCCGTGAACATTAATTGCATCGTCAGCCATACCCTCATACAGTCCGTTTTTAGAAATAATAACACCCTTACATGCAGAGAAATGAGTTGCATCAGCCTGGGTAGTGAAGTATCTCGGATCATCATCTCCTCTAAGCGATACATTAAACCCGTCGAGAGTGATATTTTCGCTCATCTGAGCAAGTAACCCCATACCCTCGGCGTAATGCACCGTCACATTTTCCAGTTTTGTATCTTTACATTCACTGATAAAAATACCGGGGGTAGGGCGGTGATACGACCTTAAAGCAAATCGCTCTCCGGGAGTCGTAAATTCATTCTGATCCCATCCTTTAATGCTTATGATATTTGGCGAAACCTCAGTAACATACTGAGGCGTAAAATTAACATCCCTGCGAATGTAGGTAAGCCTTTTGTCCTCTCTAAAAGCCATTGCAGTAATAGGAGTAATTTCATAAGTCTCTCCAAGAAATATCAACCTGCCATCTTCAATCCTGTAGTTCCCTTCGGGGTGTAACTCGGCTACAGTCTCGTTTGTTTCTTTGTCGACCTCAATAATTTTTAACTGTCGCAATGCAGGAACTTCAAAATCAACAGAAAAGTTTTTTAGTGAAATATTCTCAGAGTTCAATAATGAAAAGGGTATCATTCTGCCATGAAATATAAACTCAGAACCATGACCGTCGAAAGTGATGTTTTTCAGTTCTTCCAGAGCGAAGCCCACTTTTTTTGGATTGTCCTGATCATGATTGGAGATGTAATATTCACGCACAAAAGCACTATCCTCATAAAAATGATAAGTGCCTTTTGGGAAAACAACAGTCATGTGAGCAGTGTCAGTTCGGTTTTTCAAAAACTCTATAAGCTCTTGTGAAGCAATAGAAGCATTATCGCGGGTGTTGGGGTTTGCACCAAAATCAGTAAAGTTTACCAACGAGCTATCGTTGTTGCACCCCATCAGTAAAAGTATAATTGGGAATAATATAATAACCGGATATCTTTTCATTGTGAAATATATTTTGTTTGACAACGCTTACAAAGATACCCCGAATGTTAGTTTTCTCAGCATTTTTTTTGAATTTAAAATATAACACAACCCCAAAAACAGTGCTTTATTTAAATGTTTACTGACCCATACTTTGCTCATGCTTTATTCAATGATAATTCAGGTTTGTTCGAACCAGGTACGAATGAGGTACGAACCAGGTATGAACCAGGTATGAATAAAAAAACAGGAATAGACATCCTGTTTTTTTATTTATCTGCAGACTAATTCTGCTAAAAAGAATCTTTATAAACTATCTCCAAAATCCTCTTTAAACTTAGCAATTAGTTTTTGCGGCCAATCACTAACAGGCTCAAGTCCGCCCATAAAGAATCTGAGAACCGGAGGTTCATATACAAATCTGAGTCCGCCGATAAGCTTGCGGTTATCATACAGCCACGCCATTCTGTCTACAACATATTTAATCTGCGAAAGCGTAAACACCCTTCTCGGAACGGCAAGACGCACAAGCTCCATGTCGGCAAGCGTCTCATTTCCATACTCATCCCTTTGGTTTGAGATAGTTCCGCGCTCCATACCCCTCACTCCCGAGATAAGGAAAAGAGCAGCAGCAAGAGATCCTGCAGGATACTGATTCTGAGGTATATGATCAACTATTTCCATTGCATTTACGTGCGCTCCCAACACTCCGGCCGGTTTTACCATTGGTACACCGTGATCGCTGAGAGAGTTTACCAGATACTCAATGAAATCGGGGCTCTGGCGAATGATTGTCTCGTCGAGAGTTTCATAGAGACCAACTGCCATCGATTCAATTTCACGAACAGAAATACCACCGTAAGTCAGATATCCCTCAAACAGAGGAACAAGAGCTTCCAGTTCACGGTAAATCGACTCATCGTTTGTGCATATGCCACCTCCTCTTGATGAGCTTAGTTTGCGTGCCGAGAAGTAAACAATGTCAGACAGGTCGGTCATTATCTTAATGATTTCTCCCAGAGATGAATCTTTAAATTCCTCTTCACGCTTGAGAACCAGATAAGCGTTTTCGCCAAGAAGGCTTGCGTCGAGAACCAGACGAATATTATATTTATCGGCTACCGCCCTTACGTCTCTCATGTTTTGAATTGAGAAAGGCTGACCACCAATCAGGTTGGTTGATGCCTCCATACGTATAAACGGTATGTTTTTTGGACCATTAACTTTAATTACCTCTTCCAGTTTTTCGATATTCATATTACCTTTAAACGGATGAGTGGAATCGATAACATAGCCTTCATCATAAAGCAACTCTGCAATTTTTCCACCATGCTGAGTGATGTGAGCCAAAGTTGTGGTAAAATGGTAGTTCATCGGAATTAAACTTCCTTTCTTAATATAAGCATTAGCAAGAATGTTTTCTGCGGCACGTCCCTGGTGAACAGGCAGCAAGTACTTTTTGCCCAGCACATCTTCAACAGCCTTTTGAAGTCTGAAAAAACTCTGAGAGCCTGCATAAGCATCGTCGGCTTGCATCATAGCAGCCATCTGATTGTCGCTCATTGCGTTTGTTCCACTATCCGTAAGCATATCAAGGAATACATCATTCGTTGTCAGACGAAATGTGTTGTACCCACCTTCCTCCAGTGCTTGCAATCTCCTTTCGATGGGTACTAAATGCAGTTTCTGAACCACCCTCACTTTGTGTAGTTCCAACGGTATATTTTCACCGTAATAAAATTTAATTTCTTCCATGTTTTTATATGTAGGTAATTATAAATTCAACTGAGTAATTGTCAAATTGATAAAAGTTGTTTCTTGGATTGTGAAAAATGTAATTGTTTTATAGCCTTTTGCGACTAATTATTACAATTAGTCTGCAAAGATAAAACTTTTATTTTGTTTAGAGAACAATTAATAAATATAACCAACTGAAAAATAACCCGGAGGAAGTGTTAGTTAATAGAAAAGTTATTATCTTTAAAAAAAAATAATACACCATGAATCATGTATAGAGTTAAAGGATATTTACTAATAATTTTATGGAGTGTTTTATTTGGTTTATATGGTCAAGTCACAAATATTCCACTTTATAAAAACTTGTCATACAAAGAATGTAATATTAGTGATTATGCTTCATCCATTAGATATGTTCCTT
>CAZYNA010000019.1:0-35539 GCA_964648775.1 uncultured Proteiniphilum sp.
AAGGTTTTATAACAAAACGTCATAGCCAAATTTATACATTTTAAGTGTTATATGACCTCTCATCAACATTCAGTTTTGATGAGAGGTTTTTTTATTTGGTCTATAATTTAACTACTTTGGAAATTATCACTATTTTTGTAAAAAACAATACAATCAAACTAATATATATTATAAACATAAATTATTTATGACCTCCAGAAGACAATTTTTAAAAACTATGGGAGGTGTAACACTTCTTACCATAGTTCCCAGAAACGTGCTTGGAAAAGGCATGATCGCACCAAGCGATGAGTTGACAAAAGGTATTATCGGTGTTGGAGGAATGGGTCGCGGCCACATTCCGTACGACAACACAAGAGTAGCTGCAATATGCGATGTTGATAAGAATCATCTTGCAAAAGCAGCATCTATGTTAACTGAGAGAGTAAGCGAATACCACGACTTCCGTGATTTAATTCTCGATAAGAATGTGGATATCGTACATATCGCTACACCTCCTCACTGGCATGGTATCATGTCGGTTGAAGCAGCAAAAGCCGGAAAAGATATCTTTTGCGAAAAACCTATGACAAGAACAATAGGTGAAGGTAAAAGAGTTCGTGAAGCTATTGCTCATCATGGGAATATATTCCGACTAAACACATGGTTTCGTTTTAACAGTAATTTCTACGGACTAGGTACTCCCGTAAAACCATTAAAAAAGCTGGTTGACAGCGGTATGCTGGGATGGCCATTGAAAGTTACAATTAGTAAGCATACGGGATTCGACTGGAAGTTTTTCTGGGTTGGAAAAAATCATCTGGAGCCACAGAGAGTTCCTGCTGAACTTGACTACGACATGTGGTTAGGACCTGCACCCTATAAGCCTTACAATGAACACCGTGTTCACAGTACATTCCGCGGATACTGGGATTATGATGGTGGCGGTTTGGGTGATATGGGACAACATTATATGGACCCGGTTCAATATCTGCTTGGAAAAGATGATACGAGTCCCATTAAAGTTGAGGTCGACGCACCTCAGCAACATCATGATGCTGTTGGTACATGGAGAAGCATAACATACACATATGCTGATGGATGCCAGATAGTATTGTGGGGAGATGAGTACGGTGATCCCGACACTCCATATATCTCAGGGCCAAATGGTAATGTATATAAAAACTTTGTTTGTGATATTCCTGACTGGGAAAAGAAACTTGCTGAGTACCCCGAACCGGAAGAACAAAACACAAACTTTATAGAAAGCATTAAGAACAGACAGAAGTTTGCATTAAACGAGATCAATGGTCACAGATCATGTACTATTGTTAATATGGGACTGATTGCTTTACAGCTTAACAGACCACTCGAATATGATCCTGTGAAAGAGCTGTTTGTTAACGATGAGGAGGCTAACAGGTATATTGATCAGCCTATGAGAGCACCATGGACTATTTAATCTACAAAATTGATAAAATGAAACATTTAAAATATTTAATAATTGGCTTGTGCCTGTTGATTGCGAGTGGCGTACAGGCACAACTACCACAGGGAAGAACTACTTCCACAATAATTGCTGATGCTTTGGCTCAGCTGCCGGCAGAAACACCGGAAGCTTATAATATCACTATTGCAGATTTAGTAACTACCGGCGAAGAGGGATTACTCGATCTGATAGGCAGAATGAACCCACCCGGACGGGAGAGCAATGAGTCTTATGAATTTGCTATCAATGGCTGGTCGCATTTTGTAGCAAACGATGCCGCAAAGCGTAAAATTGCAGTAGGGGCTTTCGAAAAAGCATTACAGCAACCACTTGACAAAGAGATTAAAGCATTCGTAATCCGTCAGCTCAGAACAATCGGTTCAGATGAGAACGTGGATGTATTAGCAGGATTTTTACAGGACAACTACCTGTCGTCTCCCGCTTCAATGACTTTGGTAAGTATTGGCACTCAAAACGCTTATGAGGCTCTTCACAATGGACTTAAAACTGCTTCTTCAGACGATGTTAAACTTCATCTTGCAAATGCTTTGGGCCAAACAAACTACACCGCAGCTGAAGCAACTCTGCTTGGTTTATTAAATTCGGGCACATCAGACAAAATGCAGAAGGTGGTTTATAATGCACTGGCAAATGTAGGAACAGTTTCTTCGATTAAGCCTTTGCGTGAGGCGGTAGAGAGCGTTGGCTATTCTTACAGCAAGGGTAACGCTGTGGGGTCTTATATTAAATTGCTGAACAGACTTAATAAAACTGAAAGTAAAGCAGTTGCCAAAGAAGCAAAGCGACTACTTTCAAATGGTAAAAAGCAAAACAAGAACGACCTGAAGATTGCTGCTACATCGCTGCTACTTGGTCAGTCGGGTGCCAAACCTGCAAACATTCTTAAAGATGCAATTAAAGATGGTAATATCACATATCTCACTTCAGTTATTAACAGCTACCCATTCCAGAACGACAAAAAATCTGTTGCTCTGATAACAAAAGAAGTTGCTTCAAACAGATCTCCTGAAGTTCAGACAGCACTTATATACTGGCTGGCTAAGAATCAGATTCCCGGTTCAACAGCTCTTATAGCTAACCATATCAACTCATCAGATAAGATTGTACAGAAAGCTGTTACACATTCACTTGCAAACATTGGTGGTGATCAATCTCTTATTGCTTTGGGAGGTTTGCTTAAAAGTAACGACGAGGTTTCTGTTAATCTTGCCAAAAATGCTCTTATGAGCTTCGATGGTGACATCTCATATACACTTGCTTCTTTGTTCGACAATGTAGATAATGTTGGAAAAAAAGCAATTCTTGAACTTATTGCAAATCGCAAAATGGATAATCAGTACAACTTGGTATACAACCAGATGTTTACTGACAACAATGAGGTTAAGGCTGTAGCTGCAAATACTCTTAAAGATGTTGCAACAGAAGACAACCTAACCGATTTGTTTAATCTGCTTGAGCAGTCGGATAGCGAATACACTCCTGCACTTCAGCAAGCAATTAACGCTGCCCTTAAAAATCTTCCAGAAGATGAGCAGACAATGATTGTAACAGAAAGAATGGGTAAATCCTCTAACAAGCACCTGTATTACAGCGCACTTGCAAGTATCGGCTCTTCCAGTGCAATTGAGCAGATCACCAATGCTTACAGCAGCGAAACAGGAGCAGGAAAAGATGCAGCATTCGGTGCTCTTTCAAGTGTAAACAACTTTCATGTTATTTATCCACTATTGGATATTGCACGTGCAAGCAACAATAATCAGGAGCTCGAAAAAGTTACAAATGCTATTGTGGATGTTGTTCGCAGATCAAGCGAAACAGGTGCTGTTAAGTATCTTTACCTGCGTGAAGCAATGCAGTTTGCTCAAAACGACAGACAAAAAAACACTATTCTGAGACAATTGGGAAGCACCGGTCAGTACCAGGCAATGCTTTTTGCAGCTCCTTATATGGATGTTCCCGCACTTAGCGAATCTGCAGCACTCACTGTTATGAATATTGGGATATCCAACCCTACATTTGCAGGAAAGGAAACTACTGATGCACTAAACAAGGCTTCTGAAACATTATCGAACCCTGATGCCGACTATCAACGTCAGTCGATATCCAAATTCTTGTCTGAGAACCCAACAGAAGGTGGTTTTGTTTCAATCTTCAATGGTAAAAACCTTGATGGCTGGAAAGGTCTCGTTGCAAACCCAATCCAAAGAGCCAGAATGAGCGAAAAGGAATTGGCTGCAGCGCAGGTTAAGGCGGACAAGCAGATGGCACTCGACTGGAAAGTGGAGGATGGCATGATTGTTTTTGACGGACAAGGGTATGATAATCTTTGTACTGAAAAATTGTACGGCGACTTCGAAATGCTGATCGACTGGAAACTATATGACGGTCCGGAGCCCGATGCAGGTGTATACCTTCGCGGCACACCGCAAGTTCAGATGTGGGATACCTCACGTGTTGATGTAGGTGCACAAGTTGGTTCAGGCGGTCTTTACAATAATCAGACACATGAAAGCAAACCGCTTAAGGTTGCTGATCAGAAAGTGGGTGAATGGAATACATTCCTTATCAGAATGGTGGGTGAACGTGTATCTATTTGGCTGAATGGTGAACTTGTTACCGACAATGTTGTCCTTGAAAACTATTGGGACAGAAGTCAGCCTATCTTCCCTGTTGAGCAGGTTGAACTTCAGGCTCACGGAAGCAAGGTAGCCTACAGAGATATTTATATCAAGGAAAT
Source organism: uncultured Proteiniphilum sp. (assembly GCA_964648775.1). GTDB lineage: Bacteria > Bacteroidota > Bacteroidia > Bacteroidales > Dysgonomonadaceae > Proteiniphilum. The sequence continues at coordinate 4,227 of CAZYNA010000019.1, forward strand.
CTCTCGTCCCGAGCCATTCGAACTTTCTCAAGAGGAGAAAGCAGAAGGATTTCGCATCCTTTTCGACGGAACAAATCTGGATGAGTGGAGAGGTAATAAAACCGATTATACAGTAGAGAGCGGAAATATTGCTCTTTACCCACCTACAACAGGATCGGGAGGAAATCTCTATACAAATGATCAGTTTGATAACTTTGTATTTCGTTTCGAGTTTATGCTAACCCCGGGAGCAAATAACGGACTTGGCATCCGCACCCCTTTAGAAGGTGATGCAGCTTATGTTGGAATGGAACTGCAGATACTTGACGATGATGCTCCGGTTTACGCAACACTTGAAGAGTATCAATATCACGGCTCTGTTTATGGTGTAATTGCAGCTGAAAAAGGCGCTTTAAAGCCGCTTGGTGAGTGGAACTATCAGGAAGTTATTGCTGATGGCGACAATATCAAAATCACATTAAACGGTACTGTTATTCTTGACGGAAATATCCGCGATGCATCTAAAGGAGGTACTATCGATGGTCGCGAGCACCCTGGTCTATTAAACGAAACCGGTCACATCGCCTTCCTTGGACATGGATCGGAAGTGAAATTCAGAAATATTCGTATAAAAGAGCTGTAAGGAACTTACACAAATAACTTTTTATTTGTTAAAACGGGACTATCCACATTTTTTGGATAGTCCCGTTTTTTTTCTATTCTCCCTAATACTACACTCCAACCATCTATTAAATTCATATATACTTAACACCTGTATAGGTCATACATATTTCATACTTTATTCACTCTTGTTCGAACAATGTACGAATCAGGTATGAACCAGGTATGAGTCAGATATGAATAAAATAAGAGGAAGCTATGAGAAAAAAATGGGGAAGCTTAAGCAATTACTTCGATTTTATATGCTCTTAAACAGACAAGTACATTAATCCTGACTATAAATCTGGCGGTAATGACTCTAGGTTTACTTACAGTGATTTTTAACAAGTAATTGGTATTTTAAACAATAATAACAGTGTCAAACTATGCTGGCAACTCTTTTATTCATAGATTTGTAAATAGTATAAACTGTTTCGTATCAATACTGCATTAATCAATATAAAACATAACATCATGTCAACAACAGCTAACTTACACTCACTAAGTCTGAGTAACACAAAGACCTACCTTTTTGCTGCACTGTTTGTTATAGGGAACCTTTTGTTACCTCAACTGGCGCATCTGATTCCTCAGGGTGGATTTATATTCCTGCCAATCTATTTCTTTACACTGATAGCAGCATATAAGTATGGAATACACGTGGGATTATTAACAGCTATTTTATCGCCACTGGCAAATCACTTGCTGTTTGGTATGCCACCTGCAGCCGTTTTGCCTGCTATAATAATCAAATCAGCTATTCTTGCAGTTGCAGCCGCGATGGCAGCGAAGTATTTCAAAAAAGTATCACTTTTAGGAATTCTTCTGGCAATTCTTGCATATCAGCTAATTGGCACCGGGGTTGAGTGGGCTTTGACACAGAATTTCTTTGTTGCAGTTCAGGATTTCAGGATTGGAGTACCCGGAATACTGATCCAGCTATTTGGCGGATACTTTGTTTTGAAAGCACTGTCGAAAGTTTAAGATGATCAGGGAAAAAACATTTGAAGAGACACTTCAACGGTTTCGTGAAATTACTTTTCATGAGACCTTCGACCTGATTGTTGCAATTGCAAACGGAGGGATTATTCCTGCAGCCATTTTAAATCAGCGACTCAATATTGGAGTAGAATTATTAAAAATAAATCTAAGAGACCCCAACCAGAAGCCAAGATATGACAGTCCGAGATTAGTTTCACCTATAGATTTTGAATTCGAGGGCAAGTCGATTCTACTGGTTGAGGATCGTATAAAGACAGGGGCGACTGTACAATTCGCCATCGATCTTTTACATGGTGCAAAGCAAATTAAGACCTTTGCGGTAAATGGTAAAGCCGACTATTCGTTATACGACGAAGAGTGCTTCAGATTTCCATGGATTATATGAGAAAATATATACTCTTTTTCTACTTTTTCCTGCTATCTCTTTCACCACTTTTAAGTAGCGTGAACGACACAATAATACTTGATGAAGTAATTGTAACAGGGAGCATGCCGAAAGTGAATCTGCGAAATCTGCCAATGAGCATATCCGTTATTTCTGAAAGCAAAATTGGAGCAAGGAAAGATCACTCTATCCTACCCCTTTTAACTGAAGAGGTGCCGGGATTATTCATTACTCAGCGTGGAGTAATGGGATATGGAGTTGCAGGTGGAGCAGCAGGAGGGATGAGTATCAGAGGAGTTGGTGGTGCACCAACAGCCGGTGTGCTTGTGCTTATTGACGGCCATCCGCAGTATATGGGATTGATGGGGCATCCGTTGGCCGACAGCTACCAGACAATGATGACAGAACGGGTGGAGGTTGTGAGAGGCCCTGCTTCAGTTCTATATGGCTCCAATGCCATGGGAGGAGTAATAAATATTATCACAAAAAAGCAAAAACAGGAAGGCCTGCATAATTCCGCACAATTTATGTATGGAAATTATAACTCATTAAGTGCAGAGGTTGCATCCGGGCTTAAACGAAACAATATAAACACCAATATCAACATTGGATACAACAGATCTGACGGACATAGGGAGAATATGGATTTTGAGCAGTATAACGGTTACGCTAAAGTGGGATATGATTTCACCTCCAACTGGAGTGGTTTCGCCGACTTTAATCTGTCTAAGACCTTTAGCTCTAATCCCGGTACAGTAACTGATCTAATAATCGACAATGATGCTGATATATTGCGTGGAGTAGGCTCAATGGTTTTAGAGAATGAATACACCAATACTTCCGGAGCTTTAAAATTATTCTATAATTTTGGTTCGCATGAGATAAATGATGGCTACCCAATACAATCATCAATCATTCCGGAATATAGATTCCGCTCAAATGATATAATGCTTGGTGTCTCCGCAAACCAGTCGTATAACATATTTGATGGCAATAAAACAACGGTAGGGTTCGACTACCAACGTTTTGGCGGAGAAGCATGGAATAAATTTCCAAACGAAGCGGACAACGCCCAACTTGCTGATATTCAAATCAACAATATTGCAGGCTATATAAATATTCAGCAGTCGGTTTTACAAAACCAACTCACACTGAATGCCGGCATACGTTTAGACCATCATGAACTGAACGGTTCGGAGTGGATTCCGCAGTTAGGATTAAGCTACTCGCCTTCTGTGTTCACATCACTTAAGGCGATTGTGAGTAAGGGATTCAGGAACCCAACCATTAGAGAGCTATATATGTTCCCTCCAAGAAATCCCGATCTGGAAGCGGAGCGACTGATGAATTATGAGTTATCATTACTGCAATCATTTCCCGACACCGGAATAAGTATGGGTTTAAACCTATATTACATTAAGGGCAACAATATGATACAGGTTAATTTTGTTGAAGGCAGACCTTTGAACATGAACACAGGTGAGGTTGAAAATAAGGGTATTGAGTTATCTCTAAATTACCATGCAACACAAAACCTGAGCTTTTCGGCAAATTACAGCCTGCTCAACATGACTTACAAAATTATTGGTGCTCCGGAGCATAAACTATATGTAAGTGGAAATTATACAAATGATAAATGGAGTTTCTCGTCGGGGCTGCAATACCTTGGCAATCTTTATACAGCAGTAATACCCGATCCGGTAAAAGAGAATGCACTTTTATTGAATGCTCGTATTAACTTCCGCGCATTAGACCGGATGAATATCTTTATGAGAGGAGAGAATTTGCTCAACCATGAATATGAAATAAATGAGGGCTACCCCATGCCGGGAGCCACAGTTTTTGGAGGAATAAATCTGGTTTTTTAAACCGCAACATAATACAATGAACTAATAACAAAGTAATTATGGACAGACGAAAGTTTTTACGTTCAGTTGCTCTTACCGGAGCAGCGCTAACGACAATAAAAGAGGCTGATGCTATGAGCATCCTTACACAGTCGTTTGAAATGAGCAACTCCGATTCTAATTATGATTTGGTAGCAGTCCTGGGAGGCGAACCTGAGGCGATGTTCAGAAAAGCAATTACCGAGATGGGAGGAATGAGCCAATTTATCAAAAGAGGAGATAAAGTTTGTGTTAAACCCAATATTGGCTGGGATCAGCCTGTGGAAATGGCTGCCAATACCAACCCGAAACTGGTAACTGAGATAATAAAACAATGTTTTGATTCCGGTGCGGCTGAGGTAGTTGTTTTCGACCACCCGTGTGACGACTGGCGCAAATCGTACGCTAACAGCGGGATTGAAGATGCGGCAAAAAAAGCAGGAGCAACAGTTGTACCTGCCAATCTGGAATCATACTATAAGTCAGTTTCCATACCAAAAGGAAGAAGCCTTAAGAATGCCAAGATTCATCAGGCAATTGTGGATAGCGATAAGTGGATAAATGTGCCAATACTAAAAAATCATGGTGGTGCTCAACTAACCATATCCATGAAAAACTATATGGGAATTGTTTGGGACAGAGGATATTTTCACGCAAACGACCTGCAGCAATGCATAGCGGATATATGCACATATGAAAAGAGACCCGTTTTAAACGTTGTGGATGCATACAGACTTATGAAAACAAGCGGTCCGAGGGGCAGATCGCTTTCTGATGTAGTACTTTCAAAAGGCTTGTTTATCTCTCAGGATATAGTAGCTGTTGACACCGCTGCAGCTAACTTCTTTAACCAGGCTCGTGAAATGCCATTGGAAAATGTAACCCATCTGGCTAAAGGGCAAGAGCTTGGAGTTGGAACAATGAACCTTGAGAAACTGAATATAAGAAGAGTGCGTATATAACGCAACTTATATTTTTTGTAACCTGTTTTAAAGTACCAAACTATTTATTTATGCACCTATGCTTAAAAAGATCCGTGTAGCACTATCTGTAGTGATATTCACAATTATTACACTCTATTTTCTGGATTTCAGAGAAGCACTCCCGGCGAGTTTAAATTTTTTCACCAAAATCCAGTTCATACCTGCCCTGCTTTCTCTTAACATAATTATAATCATTTCTCTGGTTCTACTTACACTAGTTTTTGGCAGAGTGTATTGCTCATCCATCTGTCCGATGGGTATATATCAGGATATTGCAGCATGGATTTCGAAACGGTTTAACAGGAAAAAGAGATATCAGTACAGCAGAGCAAAAAAGGTACTTCGATGGAGCATACTGGGAGCTGTTGTAGTAGCATTTATTTTCGGATTCAACTTCTTAGTGGGATTGCTTGACCCATATGGTGCTTACGGTAGAATCGTCACACACCTGTTCAGACCGGTTTACCTTGAGGGTAATAATATACTGGCGGGGATAATGACATCATTCAATAATTACAGTTTGTACAAGGTTGGTATTTACATGCTAAGTGTTTCTTCAACCATAATTGCACTCGTTACCCTGCTAATTATCGGCTATATGGCATGGCGCGGAGGAAGAACCTACTGCAACACAATTTGTCCGGTTGGCACTACGCTCGGTTTCCTAAGCAAGTACTCGCTACTTAAAATTCAGTTTGTTGATGAAAAGTGTAATATGTGTGGACTATGCTCCATGAAATGCAAGTCATCATGCATAGATGCAAAGAATAAGAAGATAGATTACAATCGCTGCGTTACCTGTTTCAACTGCATAGAGGTCTGCAACCGAGACGCAATGAAATATGGGCTGGTACAATCTTTTAATTTAAAGAAAAAAGACAACCAAATAGCCGAGCACCAACCTTTGGCAAACAATATAAATGAATCGAAACGACGGTTCCTCTCCGCCACCCTGATCACAGGATTGGCAGCAGGAAAGATGCTTGCTCAAGGGGTTTCAGAAGCTATCCTCCCTAAGAGAGAATTGAAACGCCAGGTGCCGATTGCACCACCGGGAGCAATATCCTTCGACCACCTGAGAGAGAAATGCATATCATGCCACTTATGTGTGAGTAAATGCCCGAGCCACGTAATTAAACCCGCCTTTCTTGAATACGGGTTGGGAGGAATGATGCAGCCAAAGTTGTATTTCGACCATGGTTTTTGCAACTACGATTGCACAGTGTGTGGCGATGTTTGCCCCACCGGTGCATTACTACCTCTATCCGTTGAGGAGAAGAACCACACACAGATGGGGAAAGTGCATTTTATACTTGAAAACTGTATTGTTTATTACGACGAAACCAGTTGTGGTGCATGTTCAGAACATTGCCCCACACAAGCAGTGCGCATGGTTCCGTATAAGGGACATCTCACAATTCCGGAAACTGATCAGTCGATTTGCGTTGGTTGCGGCGGCTGCGAATATGTTTGTCCGGCCATACCATATAAATCGATATACGTTGAAGGACTTTCCGCCCAAAACATAATTGAAATTGAGCATGATGAAGTTGAAGAAATCATAATAGACGACTTCGGATTTTAATAAAAAAAACAATTAAACTGCCTTTTCATTTTGAATAATTATATAAAACCTCTATTTTTGCAGGAAATCATTCAACTTAATATGAAGAGGATAGTAGCTATTTTTTCACTAATAATAATTATGGTTGCGGGACTACAGCCCATGATAGCCATGCATTACTGTGGAGATGAGCTGCATTCACTAAAAATATATCAGTCCGTTGAATCGACAAAATCCTGCTGTGGTAACAGTGATAGCGGGACCACTTTAAACCTTAACGGCTCATGCTGTGAAACGGAGATACTAAAACTTGCAACTGATGATTATCAAAATAAAGCAGAGCAATTTGTATCCCAATTATCAACACTAATACTTGATGGCACCGGATTTATTTTAGCTGATTGGTTAAACTCGTCACAACCGGATGCCAAACCTATTCTGCCTTCACTTAAATTTCCCACAACCGGCCTCCACCTCAACGATGTAAGCATTCACACTTACATCTGTATCTACCGTATTTAGAATTCGAAGGTTGTTTTATTCAGACTGCTACAGGTAAACTATGCTTACCTGTATATTAGTTTTGCAATATTCTAATGTGGATACTCAATTTACAATAATTATTTAATAATATATTCTATGATCAATAAAATCATAAAGTATTTTTTGACCAATAGGGTGATTACCATCCTTTTACTGATTATCATAATTATTTGGGGAATCTCAACAGCTCCATTTAACTGGTACAGTATTTTACCCAGAGACCCGGTGCCTGTTGATGCAATCCCTGATATAGGGGAAAATCAGCAAATTATCTCAACGGAGTGGATGGGTCGCTCCCCAAAAGATATACAAGAACAGATAACATATCCTCTTACAACATCGTTGCTGGGAATTCCGGGAGTAAAAACTATCCGAAGCTCATCAATGTTTGGCATGTCGTTCATATATGTAATATTTGAAGATAATGTGGAATTTTACTGGAGCCGATCGAGGATTCTTGAAAAGCTTAACTCCCTATCGCCCGGAACCCTGCCCTATGGTGTGCAGCCAAGTCTGGGACCTGATGCTACTGCACTGGGGCAAATATTCTGGTACACACTGGAGGGAAGAAATCCGGCAACGGGTGAGCCGACCGGAGGATGGGATCCGGCAGAGCTAAGGTCTATACAGGACTATCAGGTGAGATATGGTCTTGCCTCAGCAGGAGGCGTGGCCGAAGTGGCTTCCGTGGGTGGCTTCATTAAGGAGTATCAGATTGAGGCTAATCCCGATGCGATGAGAGCGTATAACCTGACACTTATGGATCTGATGAGTGCCATCCAGAATAGCAACCTTGACATTGGAGCAGAGACAGTTGAAATAAATAAGGTTGAATATCTTGTGCGGGGACTGGGTTACATAAAGAGTATTTCTGATCTGGAAGAGGCTGTTGTAACCGTAAGAGAGGGAGTTCCCGTGAAGCTGAGAGATGTGGCATTTGTGAACCTTGGTCCCGCTACCCGTCGAGGTGGCCTCGATAAAGAGGGAGTTGAGGCAGTTGGAGGTGTTGTTGTGGCACGATACGGCTCCAATCCTCTTGAAGTAATTAATAATGTAAAGCAACAGATAGCTCAGCTGGAACCGGGATTACCTCAGAAAACACTTGATGATGGCACAGTTTCAAAGGTTACTGTTGTTCCTTTTTACGACAGAACGGGACTGATACATGAGACTATTGGTACGCTTGAAAGTGCTTTAACGCTCGAGATACTGATTACAATAATAGTAGTAATTATTATAGTTCTTAATCTTCGTGCATCAATCGTGATATCCAGTATTCTGCCGGTGGGTGTGCTATTCACATTCATTGTAATGCGCAATATGGGAATTGACGCAAATATTGTTGCTTTGTCGGGTATCGCTATTGCCATAGGTGTTATGATAGATATTGGTGTAGTTTTCGTGGAGAATACAATCCGTCACATGGAGCTGGAAGAGAACAAGGACAAGCTAAGAGGTAAGCCCTTTATTAACCTTATTCACAGCAGTATCAGTGAGGTGTCGGGAGCTATACTTATAGGGTTCCTGACAACAGTAATAAGCTTTATGCCGGTCTTTTTTCTTGAAGCTCAGGAAGGCAAAATGTTTAGTCCCCTTGCCTACACAAAAACAATAGCAATTGTAACCTCATTTATCCTTGGTATTACAGTAATTCCCACTCTCATCTACTATTTCTTCTCGATAAAGATAACATCTGATAAAGTAAGGAAAGCAGGTAATATTATACTTATTGCCGGAGGTTTGGCTTTGCTGATTATGACAGGCAACTGGCTTTACGCGGCACTGCCTCTGTTTGGTTTTAATAATCTCTTCTCCCATAAATGGGCAAACAATAAAACAGGTAATATAGTTAATATTGCAATTGCAATTGCAGCAGTATCCTACCTTCTCACTGTTGAATGGCTGCCCCTTGGTACTTCCAACGGAATTTTCAGCAATTTCCTGTTCGTGATTCTTATAATTGGGGTGGTACTGGGATTACTTTGGTTGCTGGTTATCTATTATGAGAGAATTTTGAGATGGAGCCTTGCCAACAGATGGAAGTTTATGACAATACCCATTGTTACGGTACTTCTTGGCATTGTAATATGGCTCGGATTCGATAATACCTTTAATCCTGTAGCTAAAGGATTTGAAACAGTTGGATGGAAATCATTAAGGCAAACCAACTTCTGGGAATCGGCCAGCAGCACTTTCCCGGGAATGGGCAAGGAGTTTATGCCAAGCCTGAACGAAGGGTCATTTCTGCTAATGCCTACAACAATGCCGCATACAGGAATTGAGCAGAATCTGGAGTATATTGCAATGCTTGATAAACGTGTTTCAAACATTCCGGAAGTTGAATCTACTGTAGGAAAATGGGGACGGGTTAATTCGGCTCTTGACCCTGCCCCAACTCAGATGTTTGAGAATACCATCAACTATATCCCGGAATATATTCTTGATGAAAACGGTCACAGACAACGATTTAAAACCAACCGGAAAGGAGAGTTTATCCTGATTGACGGATCCACATACAACCCTGTAGAGGAGGAGTTTAGAATAATTCCGGTTGATAGTCTGATTTCTGCACGATATGGCAAGTACTTCAGACAGTGGCGCCCACATATTAAGAGTCCTGATGACATTTGGCAGGAGATTGTGAATTACTCACACCTGCCGGGTATGACATCAGCTCCAAAATTGCAGCCAATTGAGGCTCGACTCGTTATGTTGTCTACAGGAATGCGTGCTCCAATGGGAATAAAGGTGTCGGGGCCTGATCTTGAGTCTATTGAAGAGGCGGGAAAGATACTTGAAGATGCTTTAAAGGATGTACCATCTGTATTACCTTCAACTGTGTTTTATGACAGATCGGTGGGTGCACCCTATATTGAGATTAAACTTAACCGCCCAAATATGGCAAGATACGGAATCACGGTTGCTGAGCTTCAGGAGGTAATAAGTACGGCAGTTGGGGGTATGCCGCTAACAACAACTGTGGAGGGGCTCGAGCGATATCCTGTGAGACTAAGATATCCAAGAGAGATGAGGGAGAGCCCTGACGAATTGGCTAAACTTATTATTCCCACTGCTACAGGTGCACAAATTCCACTTGGTGATGTTGCTGAAATTGAGTACTCAAGAGGTGCACAAATGATTCAGAGTGAAAACACCTTTCTTGTGGGGTATGTTATCTTCGACAAGATTGCCGGTGCTGCTGAGGTGGATGTGGTGAATGAGGCAGATAAGGTTCTGCTTGACAAGATAAACAGTGGTGAAATCAGCCTTCCAAACGGAGTTTCATATGTGTTTGCGGGCAACTACGAGCAGCAGGCAAGGGCATCGCAACGATTGCTGATTATTATCCCAATAAGCTTAATTAGTATACTGCTGATTCTATACTTTCAGTTTAAATCGGTTACAGCATCTTTCATACATTTTTCGGGAGTGTTTGTCGCTCTTGCCGGAGGTTTTATTCTGCTATGGCTTTATGGAGAGCCCTGGTTTATGAACTTCTCAATAGCCGGAACAAATATCAGAGATATGTTTCAGATGCACCAGGTGAACCTGAGTATTGCCGTTTGGGTTGGGTTTATTGCCCTGTTTGGTATTGCCACGGACGATGGTGTACTTATGGGTACTTTTATTCATGACACCTTTTTGGAGAGAGACCCGCAGACTAAGGAGGATATCAGGGAGGCGGTTGTATATGCGGGACTGAAAAGAGTTCGCCCTGCTGTTATGACTACTGCCTCAACACTGATTGCGTTCCTGCCGGTATTAACTTCAACCGGAAAAGGATCAGATATTATGATGCCTATGGCGATACCAACTTTTGGCGGAATGCTTATACAATCGATGACTATGTTTGTTGTGCCAATTCTGCAATGCTGGTGGCGCGAAGGGGTAATTAAAAGAAAAGAGAAATCTGAACTAAAAAGAATAAACAGCTATGAATCTGAATAAAGTTATATTTAATATACTTCTACTTCTTGCAGGAGTTATTTCAACAAGTGGTTTGAAAGCTCAGGGAGCCGACTCTCTAAACCACTATCTCGAGGTTGCTGCAAGAAGCAATCCGGGATTGAATGCTGATTTCCTGGCTTATAAAGCATCGCTGGAGAGAATTCCGCAAGCAGGAGCATGGGAAGATCCACAATTAGACATCGGTTTCTTCCTGCAGCCGATGGAGATTATTGGAGGGCGACAAGTGGCCGATTTTACATTAATGCAGATGTTCCCGTGGTTTGGAACTAAAAAGGCTGCTGAAACGGAGGCTGAGCATATGGCTAAGATGGCCTATGAACAATTTAGAGAGACAAGAGACAATCTGTTTCTGGAGGTCTATTCGCAATGGTATAAACTTGCCTCGCTAAAACATCAACTTAATAATAACAGAGATAATCTGAAACTATTGGGACAGCTTGAAGAACTTGCAAGACGGAGAGTATCAACATCTTCGGGAGTGTCCGGAGATATGGGCAGCTCTTCCGGACTATCAAGTGTTCTGCGTGTTCAGCTCGAAGTTGCAGAAATTGAGAACAACATTGAGAGTATTCTATCAGAGATTGAAGCTGAGAAATATAAATTCAACGCCCTGTTGAACAGGCGAACCGACATAGATGTAGTTATTCCGGATTCAATTACGAAGGTGGAATATATGATTAATGATGTGGCTGCTATAAGCGAAATTGAAAACCATAATCCTATGCTTGGAATGATTGTGGAAGAGGGACTGGCTTTTAAAGCTAAAAGCGAAATGGACAAAAGGATGAGTTATCCTATGATTGGTGTGGGACTTCAGTACATGCTGATTAGCAAGAGTTCATCTCCAATTAACAATCAGAACATGCATAATGAGATGAACGGCATGGATATGTTAATGCCAATGGTGTCGATAAGCTTACCTCTGTTTAGAAATAAGTATAATGCGCAGCAGAGAGAAAGTAAGTACATGTGGCAATCAGCACAGGAGAAGTACAACAATACGTTGAACATATTACAGTCTGATCTCTTCAGATTAACGCATGAGTTAGATAATGCAGAACGTAAGATAAGACTTTATGAAAAACAGAAAAATTTAGCGCTTTCTGCATACAAGTTGATTTTGCAGGAGTTTGCGGCAGCTAAGAGTGATCTGACAAATGTTATTGATGTTCAGCGTCAGCTCCTCGACTACCGTGTAAGGGAGGCTGAAGCAATTGCCGAATACAACACTAAAGTTGCTGAAATTAATAACCTGCGTTCATTTAGTAAATCAGAATAAAAATACAATATGGTTTTTGCAGAGGGTTAAAATGGTTTAGAGTATCAGAACTATTACCCTAAGGAAATCATTAAAGAATAAAAATTACAAGTATGACTACAAATAAAAACAGACAGTTTTTCAGGAATAAATATGTAAAATATGCACTGATTCTTATTGCAGGATTGTTTTTTGGCTGGATCTTTTTCTCCGGAGGTTCATCAAACGGAGATCACTCGGCAGAACATCATCATCACCATGGTGACGAAGAGACAGTTTGGACATGCTCTATGCACCCACAGATAAGGCTGGAGGAACCTGGGCTATGCCCGCTATGTGCAATGGATCTGATTCCGTTGCAATCAAACAGCTCAGGTGATGCATCAATAGATCCGGACGCTATTCAGCTGAGTAACGAGGCGATAGCACTTGCAAATATTCAAACTACGAGAGTGAGCCGTCAGAACCCTGTTAAAGAGGTAAGGCTTTATGGCACAATACAAGTAGATGAGCGACTGTCTCAGTCTCAGACTTCTCATGTGAGCGGAAGGATTGAGAAACTTTATGTGAATTTCACCGGCGAGAGCGTGCAGGAAGGTCAGGTTATAGCAACAATTTACTCACCTGAAGTTATGACTGCACAGCAAGAACTTATTGAAGCATCTAAAGTGCAGGATATCGACCCGTCACTTTTAAAAGCAGTGAGAGATAAATTAAGACTGTGGAAGCTTTCTGATGAGCAGATAGCCAGAATTGAGCAATCGGGTGAAGTTTCTCCCCATATAGATATAACTGCCAACACGAGCGGAATTGTGGTATCAAAGAATATAAATCAGGGAGATTATATTAGTCCCGGCTCCATCCTGTTCGACATTGCAAATCTATCTCAGGTTTGGGCTGTTTTCGACGCATATGAATCTGATTTACCTTTTCTTAAAAGAGGAGATAAGCTTGAGTATACACTTCAGTCGCTTCCCGGTAAGACCTTCTCAGGCACCATATCCTTTATAAATCCGATTTTAGACCCTGCAACACGTACTGCCAAAATTAGAGTAGAAACAGCAAATTCCCGCGGGGAACTAATGCCGGAGATGTATGCTAGTGCGGTTGTAAGTGCTCAGCTAAACCAGTACAATAATGAAATAGTGATACCTAAATCGGCTATACTATGGACGGGCAAGCGCTCAATTGTGTATGTTAAGCAACCCGACACAGAAACTCCCGCATATCTGCTTAGACAAGTAGAATTAGGTCCTTCGCTCGGAGACTCATATGTTGTGATGACCGGCATAAACGATGGGGATGAAATAGTTACGAACGGTGCATTTATTGTGGATGCAAGTGCTCAGCTTGCCGGAAAGACCAGCATGATGAATGATGATGAACTTGTTATGCATGGCGAAGGGGAGCATGTAATGTTTTATGTGGGAGGTAGCTGCGGTATGTGTAAAGATAGAATTGAGGAGACTGCAAAAGCTGTTGATGGCGTACTTGGTGCTACATGGGTACAGGCTGATCAGGAGATTCATCTCGACTATAATCCCGATAAAACAGATCCTGATGCTGTAGCAAAAGCGTTAGCCGCAGTTGGACATGATGCTGCTACATTTAAGGCAGACGATTCTGTCTATGATGCTTTGCCTGCTTGTTGTTATTACAGGGATTAGAACTTTCTTATTATATACTGTTTGTAGCATTATTTTATAGTGAAGTGAATATATTATAAAATTGTTTGATGTTTCTTTTAAAACATTTAGTATATCTTTGTGAATGAGAAAAAGAAAACATTAAAACACAAATTAATTATTCTAACAACTATGAAGAGGGCTTATCTTATTCTGTCATTTATCATGCTTGGTTTTGCCTTAACGGGAAAACCTGTACTTCCGGAGATTCTTAGTGACGGCATGGTTCTTCAGCAAAACAGTAAAATAAAAATATGGGGAAAGAGCGAGGGCGGTAAGACTGTAAGAATCAACACTTCGTGGAGTGGAGATGCAGGAACCGCAGTTGCTGACAAAGATGGGAACTGGTTAATTCTGATAAAAACACCTGAGGCAAGCTTTAAACCACAGTCGATATCCATAACAGATGGTGAAGAGGTTGTATTGAACAATATACTGATTGGCGAAGTCTGGCTTGCATCAGGTCAGAGTAATATGGAGATGCCTCTTAACGGTTTTTGGAATAACCCCATAGAAGGAGCTAATGAGGTAATAGCAAATTCTGCTCAATACTCTTCAATAAGGTTTGTAACGATACCAAGAGTACAGTCGTTTGAACCACTTGAAACCGCGGAAGGTAAATGGCAGGTTTGCAGTCCCTCTACAGCTGCGGGCTTCAGTGCAACAGCATTCTTTTTTGCTGAATCTTTGCACAAAGCGCTTAATGTTCCCATAGGAATTATTGTCTCCTCGTGGGGAGGATCTAAAGTGGAAGCATGGACCAACAGAGAGATTCTTGAAATATACCCGGATGTAAATCTTGATGAGGAGACAGTGAATAGCATTAATCCGATGTCAAGACCATTGCTAATGTACAACGGTATGATTCATCCTATCACCAATTACAAAGTAAACGGGTTTATATGGTATCAGGGGGAATCTAATGTTGGAGCACATGAAGTATATCCTGAGAGATTAAATAATATGGTTACTCTCTGGCGTGAAAGATGGGGAGATTCTGAAATTCCGTTCTACTATGCTGAGATTGCTCCGTTTGATTACGGTGAGGGTGATTGGGCTGCTTATCTTCGTGAAGCACAGTATGATGCACAGAATATTATTAGCAACAGCGGAATGATATCAACAAATGATTTGGTTGAGGATTACGAAAGAAACAATATTCATCCGAAAAACAAGACAGATGTAGGTAAGCGTCTTGCATATATGGCCCTGAACAGAAAGTACGGCTTTGAACATGTGGAAGCTAACGGTCCCGAATTTGATTCTATGGAGATAGTTGGAGACAGAGCAGTTATTTCATTCAAATATGCACATAACGGATATAACCGAACCAATGGAATTGAAGGTTTTGAGATTGCCGGTGAAGATGGGGTTTTTCTTCCGGCTCAGGCGGTAGTAAACCACCTGAAAGTGGAAGTATTTAATGAAAATATAAGTAACCCGGTTGCGGTAAGATATTGTTTCAGGAACTTCAAGACAGGTAATCTTGCAAACACCCGCGGGCTGCCTGTTGTACCATTTAGAACTAACAGATAAGATTTCAGAAATATAATACTTTATAAACTATATATTATACATTACCGATATTATAAAGCTGCGGTGCTTCGGGCCCCAATGGCAATCCGAGTATTATCCAAAGTATCATCAACAGTGTCCATCCTATAAAAAAAGTAATTGAATAGGGTAACATATTCCCTACCAATGTTCCAAAACCGGCATCTTTTTGATATTTCTGGAAATAGACAATGATGAGAGCAAAGAAACTCATCATTGGGGAAATAATATTTGTAACACTGTCCCCTACCCTGTAAACAGCCTGAGACAATTCAGGCGAGTAGCCCAGCAACATAAATATCGGAATAAAGACAGGTGCCATAATTGCCCATTTAGCTGATGCACTTCCCATAAACAGGTTTATAAATGCTGAGAATATTATAAACAAAATAACCAGCGGTATCAGGCCGATATTTAGATTTTGAAGAAACTCTGCACCTGAAATTGCAAGCAGTACACCCAGATTGCTCCATTGAAACCACGCAACAAACTGAGATGCAAAGAAGACCAGCACAAGGAAAGACACCAATGTCTTAAAACTGCTGTTCATACCATTTATTACATCAGAAGACTTCTTAAACTTACCAACAGTATATCCATATACAATACCGAGTGAAGATGCAAAGAGAAACAGGAATGCAATAAACCCCCTTAGTATTGGAGAGTGAAGAATTGAGTTATCAGGTCCGCGTAGCAATCCATTATCAGGAATTAGCCCCATTAGAATAATTACAACCCATATAAGTGACGTCCAGCCTGTGCGACGAAGCCCCTTACGTTCGAGAGCAGTGAGTTGAGTTACCTCCTCCGGTACAACGTCACCCGTATATTTTCCTAAACGCGGCTCCACAATTTTATCAGTTACAAAAGTACCCAGGAAAGTAATAAGAATAGTAGAAACCGACATAAAGTAATAGTTGGCAGTAGGCATCACAACATAGTCGGGGTCCAGAATCTGCGCAGCTTCAGTTGATAATCCTGCAAGAAGCGGATCTATTGTTCCAATAAGTATATTTGCACTAAAACCTCCGCTTACACCGGCAAAGGCCGCGGCCATACCCGCAATAGGGTGACGCCCGAGTGAGTGGAAGATTATTCCCGCAAGCGGTATTATCAGAATATAACCTACGTCTGACGCTACATTAGAAAGAATTCCGGTAAACACAACCATAAAGGTTATACTCTTTGGCGGAGCCTTAATGAGCAATGATTTTACTGCAGTACTTATTAAACCGCTGCTTTCGGCAACACCAATTCCAAGTAATGCCACCATCACTATTCCAAGTGGTGCAAACCCGGTATAGCTTGTAACCATATTAAGCAGAATACGATGCAAGCCTTCTTTAGATAGAAGATTTACAACATTCACTGTTTCGCCTGTTGCAGGGTGAATATTACTCCAGTTGAGCCAGCTGCCAAGGCCTGATACAAATAGAGTTATTAAAGCAAATATGGCAAATAGAATTGCCGGATGTGGCAGGGCATTACCCCCCTTTTCAATAATACGTATAAAACCTCTGTTGGTTGATGGTTGACTCATTACACTTTTGTTTTATTGCTAATCAGAAATTTATCTTCCTCTATTTTGAGCGACAAAGATAAAATAAAATAATTTCCATGATAATTTTAACTAACCAATGAGCCTTTATATTAGTGTATACATTTGCATTTATTAATTGTTTTGGCTAATAGTCAACCTGTTTTGAGTATCAAATACAGTTGTTTTTCACTCAAATATTATAAAAAGAAAGAAATCAAAGATGTATTTCCATAATATTTACTAATTTTGAGGAACAGGATAGTTTAACTGCTTTTTATAAATCAAACACAAAGTTATTATTTAACGTCTACTTATGCGCAAATTCAGTCTCACATTAGCTATTGTAGCATTCATTCTATTGAAACCGAGTGTAATTTTTTCTCAGGAAAGAGATATTAATTATGATGAATCGAAAGTTCTTCCCTACTCTCTTCCATCAATTTTAACCTCTTATAGCGGGATGATTATTAATAATTCTAAGGATTGGCAGGAATTTAGAAAACCGGAGCTTCTTAATACATTCACTCATCTTGTTTATGGAAGGGTTCCGGGAGGGGCATACACAATGAAAGCAGAAGTGACTGAAGAAGCGCTGTACATGGATGGTGCAGCTAAACGAAGGCAAGTTACTATTACATTTGAGAAAAACGGAAAGGAGATAAAAGCTGATCTGATTATGTATCTACCGGCTACGAAAAGCAATGTTTCTCTTTTTCTTGGGTACAACTTTCAAGGGAATCATACAATAGCAGATGATAAAGAGATATTTATAACAAAATCCTGGGTTCCTGTAAACGAAGAAATCGGAGTAAACACTAATGTTGCTACAGAAAAATCCCGCGGCACCATGAAAAACAGATGGCCGGTTGAAGATATTGTAAGAGCCGGTTATGGTGTGGCGACACTCTACAGAGGTGATATTGACCCGGACAAAGATGATTTAAGTGATGGCATTCACAATCTTTTTTATGAGGATGGCCAAACAAGGCCGGAACCGGATGAATGGGGTACTATTGCCCTCTGGAGCTGGGGTTTATCAAGAGTAATGGATTATCTCGAAACAGTAGAAGAAATCAATAGTGAGAAAATAATCGTTGTTGGTCATTCAAGATTGGGTAAAGTTGCCCTTTGGGCTGCTGCAACAGACAATAGGTTTGCCGCAAGCATTTCCAATAATTCGGGAGCAATGGGTGCAGCTTTGTCTAAAAGGAACTTCGGTGAGACTGTAGAAGTAATTAACACTGTTTTCCCTCACTGGTTTTGCGATAATTTCAAAAAATACTCCGGAAAAGAGTATATGCTACCTGTTGACCAGCATATGGTTATTTCTCTAATTGCACCCAGACCGGTTTATGTGGCCAGTGCAACAGAGGACTTATGGGCTGACCCGAAAGGGGAATTTTTAGGAATAAAAGAGGCTTCAGTAGTGTACAACATGTATGGGATACAGGGTCTGTCTTCAGCTTCTATGCCTGAGGCCGATGCACCGATTATAGGTGAGGTAAGTTATCATCTTAGAACCGGCAATCATAATATTACTCGTTACGACTGGGAACAATACATCAGGTTTGCAAAGCACAATGGTTTTTAGACTCCAGTTCCTTTCGGGCATTTTCTATCATAAAATGCAAACGGTTGAATAGATTTACCTCACTCATACCACTATCAAAATCAAGAAACAACAGATTCAGAGATGGGTGTACTTCACGTGCCCGCTTCTCTATTCCTTTAGATATTACATGATTGGCAATACATCCAAATGGCTGCAGACTAACAACATTATTAATACCGTACTTCACAAATTCTGCAAACTCTGCCGAGATTCTCCATCCTTCACCAAACTGTGCATTGGGATTTATAATAAGTGAGGCATTACTTATATCATCCCATATGTTTGAGATAGGCATATGATATGGATAATGAGTGATGTTGGACTCCATTTTTCTGATTAGTTTATATACAGCATTTTCAACAACATCAAATGCAAATTTTGGTATAGTACGCTTTCTTATATTACCCTGAACCCTTGCTTCGTTGCTCGCAATATTTGCAAGAAAGAATTTTGTAATTGGTGGTATTACGGGCTCAACACCTTGCTCAAGCAACCACTTAACAACATGCTTGTGACCAAAATCATTATATTTTACATATATCTCGCCCACAATACCCAAACGTGGAATATCCTTTCTATTATTTATCTCAAGAAACTCATACGACGCCTCCTCAACCAGATTAAATAACCGGTTATTATCTTTACGTCTTACAGCCTCAATGCCTAAATCGATGTATTTCTGTTTCAGCCTGTCAGCACCCCCTTTCACCGTCTCCCTAGGAAGAGTTGAATAGTAAAACTGAGAAAGACAATCAGCATATACCATGCAACAAACAATCGTGTAAATAAACTTTTCGAAATGAGGCTTAAATCCCGGCTGATAATTAAGCTTGTTACTACCGGACACAGTAACTACGGGAATATCATCATACCCTGCCTGTATCAATGCTTTTTTAATCAGAGAAACATAGTTTGTAGCCCTGCACTGCCCACCTGTTTGTGTGATACCCAATGCTATTTCATTGCGATTATATTTTCCACTCTCAACAGCCTTCATAAGGTCTCCGACAACCAATGTTGCAGGATAACAAATTTCATTGTTTGAATATTTCAATCCGTATTCAACCGACTTCATATCGCTTCTCGGCAAGTTTTCTATTTTATAACCGGCAAGTTCACCAGCAATAGGAATAAAAGGTGAGTAAAAATCTCCAAACCAGGGAGCAAGGATTATTCTCTCCTTGTCATCTTTAGTGAATGGCTGAGTGTGAACTGTTCCATTTTTATGAAGCTTAATCTTTCCATCGTGGTATTTCAGACTCTCAATAAGTGATCTGATTCGCAATCTCATAGAACCCAGATTATTGATATCATCTACTTTAAGAATTGTGATATTCTTTCCACCTCTTTTCAGGATGTCTGTAACCTCATCAAGAATAAATGCATCCGGTCCGCATCCAAAAGAGGTTATTTGTACATAGTGAACATTTGCGGGAGCCTTATTTGCCGCCCAATATGCTGCTTTAAATATTCTGTTGGTATAAGACCATTGAGTAATATTTTGCACATGCTCTGGCTGGAGCTCCATATCTCTGGCGATATCCTCTGTAATTACATCCACTCCAAAATCGGCTACCATGTCAGATATCTTATGCTGAATAAGCGGGTCAATATGATACGGTCTGCCTGCAAGCAAAATAACCATTCTATCATCCTTAACCGCATTATCAAGAATCGTGCGCGAATCACTGTTCAGTCTCTCAAAATAACTCTCCTGAGCCATTATAGCCTTTTCAAAAGCAGCATATATCTCTTTTTGGGATATATAAGCATTAGAATTTTTAATATTATATAATCCTTGAATATATTCCCTGCAGGCTTTCCTCATCAGCTTCTTATTTGCAAAAGTGAACGTTGGCGAGTCGAGTGGAATACCAAACTTCTCTTCATTATTGATTGCGCTTTTTATTACGTCGGAATAGCCGGTTACAATCGGACAATTAAAACTATTATTTGCTTTCTTATCGTCCTTCTTCTCATACACCACATAAGGCATAAAAATTCTGTCAACACCCTTCTCTGCAAGATTAAAGATATGACCATGAGTTAGTTTAGCGGGAAAACAAATATTATCGGCCATAACCGTCCCAATCCCTTTCTCATAAAGGCTCATTGTAGACCTGTCGGACAACACTGTTTTAATACCACATTCATTAAAGAAAGTCTTCCAAAAAGGCCAGTTCTCATATATACCCAACGCACGCGGAATACCAAGGGTTAAAGCTATATCAGATTCGTTTGGGATAACATTATCATCTTTCTTTTCAAAAAGAGAACTATACTTCTTAGAGTGCTGATTAATGCCCTTAATTGTCTCTTCACCTCTGTTGCTGAATATCTTTTCGCACTTATTTCCGGAATAGAATCTGTTACCGTTTTCGAAGTTGAATCGTGTAACCGTACAATTATTTTCACACCCTTTACAAACAGATTTCCTGCTGGTATATTCTTGTGGTCTGGACAAGCTGCTGAGTTTAACCGGTTTTGTTTTACCGTCGTCATACCTCCTTTGTGCATTAAGAGCAGCTCCATAAGCTCCCATCAGCTCGGGGTAATCTGTAACCATCACCTCTCTTCCCAATTCATGCTCCAATGCCCGTATTACCGACAGGTTTCTGAACGTACCACCCTGAACCATAATATGATCACCCAACTCATCCGTGTCTTTTATCTTTAAAACCTTCACCAGACAGTTTTTAACAACCGAGTAGCCCAAACCGGCAGAAATATCAGCTACTGAAGCACCCTCGCGCTGCGACTGTTTTACCTTTGAGTTCATAAACACCGTACAACGAGTTCCTAAATCACATGGATTCTTAGATTTAAGTGCAATCTCAGAAAAATCAGGCACACTGTAGTTAAGAGATTTAGCGAACGTCTCAATAAATGAACCACACCCTGAAGAGCAAGCCTCATTAATTTCAAGTCGTTGAATTATACCATTATCAATATAAACAGCTTTCATATCCTGACCTCCAATATCCAGAATAAAAGAGACATCTTTATTAAAATGATAAGAACCACTATAATGAGCTATAGTCTCCACGATACCTGCATCAAGATTAAAAGCCTTTTTAATCAGATCTTCACCATATCCGGTAACACAACTACCAAGCACATTTATCTCTATACCCGCATCGGAAGTAGTTTTCAGCAGCTCCTTCAAGCCGGTCTCCACTGCATTTATCGACAATCCCTCATTCTTTGCATAGTAATGAAAGAAAATCTTTCCTGAAATATCCGTTGCAATAATCTTAGTTGTGGTCGACCCGCTATCAATACCTATAAAACAATTAGGGCTCTCCAACTTACCTACCTCAATCCTTGGAAGCTTGTACCTATCCTTCGATTTTCTCCATTCTTCAAACTCCTCATAGTTGGCAAAAAGAGGTTTAAGCGAATTAGGTACAAATCTTATTGTTGATGTATCAATACTCTTTTTAAAACATGAAATATATTCTGATACCCTCTTAGCATCTTCCTGTTTTGTTGCCAGAAGAGCAGCACCCCAGGCAGGAATAACCGAAGAGTGCTCTGAAACAACAACATCATCCTTCTCCAAACCAACCTCTTCAACAAAAGCTTTACGCAGTGATGGAATAAAAGTAAAAGGGCCTCCGCACAAAAAGAGCTTAGGTTCAATAGAATATCCCCTCGCCAGCGAAGTAATAACCTGCATACTAACTGCATGGAATACAGAAGCTGCAATATCATCTTTAGAAACATTACGTGCAAGCAAATTCTGCACATCAGTCTTTGAGAACACCCCGCATCTTGAGGCAATCGGATAAATTATTTTAGCCCTCTCAGCCATTTTACTAAACTCATCCATCTCAACATTAAGAAGAGTCACCATTTGGTCGATAAATGAGCCTGTACCCCCGGCACAGCTGCCGTTCATACGAATGTCGGGCGATTTTCCCTCACGGAAAAATATCATCTTGGAGTCTTCTCCTCCAATATCCACAAATGTTTTTATATCAGGATATTCCTCTTTTATAACTTCACAGGAAGAGACTACCTCCTGTTGAAAAGGGATACCAAACCGTTCAGCAATTCCCATTCCTGCTGAGCCGGTGATGCAAACCCCGGCATAGCAATCGCCAAACTTCTCAATAATATCATTAAGCAATAGTTTCAGATTTCCGGTAATATCAGAATAATGTCGTCGATAATCCTTATATATCAAACGATTATTATGATCAGTAACAACCACTTTTATTGTAGTTGAACCGGCATCAAGACCGATATTCAGTGTTTTTGATTGCATCATTTTCTATTTTAATTTTCTTACACAAACAAGTGTAAACTAGATGTCTGCAATCTAAAATTATTTCTGGTATTAACTAATTTAAAGAGTTAATTTTATGATACATAACTAATCTTCCATCAAAAAAGAAATAGGGTCGGTAAGATACTCCATAATTTTATAAATAAATCGAGTAGCCTCTCCTCCATCAACAATTCTATGATCAACTGTTAGCGATACAGGCATAATATTTCCAACAACAATTTCATCATCCTTCACTACAGGAGTTTTGAGTATTCTTCCGATACCCAGAATACCGGCCTGCGGATAATTCAGAACAGGTGTTGCGAATATACCACCAATAGAACCAAAGCTCGTAATGCTAAAAGAGCCATCCTTCAAATCGTTTAGAGCAAGCTTTCTTGATCTTGCTTTGTCTGAAATTTCGCCAATCTGCCTGGCAATCTGGAATATCGTTAACGTGTCGGCATCACGAATAACCGGCACCACCAACCCGTCCGGCGCATCCACAGCAATACCAATATGATATCTGTTACGGAAAATCATTCTGTTATTCTCAGAGTCAATCTGTGAATTTATTTGCGGATGATGCTTAAGCGCCTGCGCTACAGCTTTAACAATAAAGGGCAGGTAAGTAAGTTTAACCCCTTTATCAGCAAACCTTTGCTTATATCTTGTTCTTACATTTATAAGTTCTGTAATTTCAACCTCTTCAAACACCGACATATGTGCAGCGTTATGCTTAGAATGAAGCATATTCTTTGCGATAGTCTTCCGTATCTGCGTTAGCGGTGCATAGGTAACATCGTCCTGACGGGTTTGAGTCTGCTGACCGGCAGGCTGTTGTTCATCAGAAGCAGATTTATAATTCAGGATATCCTCTTTTTTCACCCTTCCTGAGGGACCGCTACCATGCACATCATTAATATCAACTCCCATCTGTTTTGCCATTGCACGTGCCACAGGAGTTGCCAGTGCCTTTCTTCTTGGCTCCGTATCTGTTGTTGCCACATCCGTTCCCTCATCACTTGCCGCCATTACTGCATCTTTAGCTGCCACTTCCATTGTACCGACAACCGCACCTGCGTCCTCTTCAGACTCAGAAATTGGCTCAGTAGTAGTCTTTTCAATCTTACCGGGCTCTGCGGTTTCAGGAGCCTCAGAAGACTCATGTTCAGTACCAGCTTCAGTGCCGGCAATATCAAGCTCAACCAATGGCGAACCAACATTTATAACCTCACCTACATCACCATGCATTTTCGTAATCACACCATCCTTAGGCGATGGAATATCGGCCACCACCTTATCTGTCTCCATTTGAACCAGAGGATCGCCAACCTTCACGCTGTCTCCCACTTTCACATACCATTCAAGAATTGTTCCTTCCTCAAGTCCCTCTCCTAAATCCGGAAAATCAAAAATAAACTTCATACGGTAATTGTTTATCGGTTTATTGAGTAAAACTACTTTTTCTTTATCAATTCACCAATTTTATATTAGAATTTAACGCTCTTCTCTATTTCATAAAAAATGCGATCAGGCGAAATGATAAAATACTTCTCCCCCTGAGCAAGAGGAACAATAGTATCATAACCCATAACCCTTTTTGGTGGAGCTTCAAGATACAGAAAAGCCTCCTCGTTGGCAATAGCAATAAGCTCAGAGCCAACACTAAAAGATTCATGAGCCTCTGCTACAATTACAACCCTACCCGTTTTTCTTACAGAGTTTCTTATTGTCTCTCTGTCGACAGGATATATTGAGCGCAAATCAATCAGTTCAACCGAAATACCTGCCTCCTTTGCCATCTCAATAGCTCTTTGCGATTCACGCACCATGGCACCAAAAGCGATAACCGTAACATCTGTCCCCTCCTGAACAACTTTAGCCTTATCAAGCGGTATTGTAAATTTATCTTCCGAAACCTCCTGTTTAATTGCACGGTATATCCTCTTAGGCTCCATAAAAATAACAGGGTCTTCACTCTCTATTGCAGAAATAAGCATTCCTTTAGCATCGTGAGGAGTTGATGGTACAACAACCTTCAAGCCGGGCAAATGAGCAAACAGGGATTCAGGACTATCGGAGTGGTGCTCAAGAGCATTTACCCCTCCACCATAAGGAAAACGAATTACTATCGGAACGGTGAATTTCCCGCGGGAACGGTTTTGCATACGCGATACATTAGATGCAATCTGGTTGAATGCAGGATAAGTAAATCCATCGAACTGAAGTTCAACAATCGGTCTCAATCCCGAAATAGCCATACCAAGGGCAGTTCCAACAATACCCGACTCAGCCAGCGGAGAATCAAACACCCTTTCTGAGCCATATTTTTTCTGGAGTCCCTCAGTCACTCGAAACACTCCACCTTCAACCCCAACATCTTCACCGTAAATGACTATACTTTTATCCTCGTTAAGTTTGATATCAAGCGCATTATTGATCGCTTTTACCATTGTCATCACACTCATTTCCTATTCTCCTTCCAGCTTAAAAATTGTTCATAATTAGCTTTTTGTCTCAACAGCTCATCCGGAGTGTCGGTATACATATAATCAAATATATCATCAAGCGGATAATGTTTATTCCTTTCAGCATCCAGGAATTGAGCATCAACCTCTTTGCGATACTCCTCTTTCAGTTTTTCAGTATCAATATCCCATATACCTTTGCTTCTCATATATTTTTCAAGACGAATAAGCGGATCAACAAGTCCCCACTCCTTTTCCTCCTCTTTCTTACGATACTTCGATGGATCATCGGAAGTAGTATGAGCACCCAAACGATAAGTAAAAGCTTCGATCAAAATCGGACCTTTTCCGGCACGAACATGCTCAGCTGCAATCTTATACACGAGATACATAGCAAAAAAGTCGTTCCCGTCCACTTTTATTCCCGGAATACCAAAAGCTACTGATTTCACAGCAAGATTAATAGAATTTGTCTGTTTGCTCACCGGAACTGAAATAGCATACTGATTATTTTGAATAGTGAACACTACAGGCACCTGCCATACACCGGCAAAGTTCAGCCCCTCACTAAAATCTCCTTCCGATGTACCACCATCGCCAATAAAAGTAAAAACAGCATCATCTGTTTTCTGTTGTTTAACTGAATAACCAATACCGGTTGCATGGTGAAACTGAGTACCAATTGAAATAGCTATTGGCAATGTCTTATGAGCATTCTTAAAGCTCCCTCCATGTTCATTACCAAGATAAAAGAGAAACATCTCCTTCATAGTTACCCCCTTTGCAAGAAGAGTTCCCATCTCACGGAAAGCGGGCACAAGCCAATCCTCATGTCTGATATTCATTCCGGCAGCAATATGTATAGCCTCTTGCCCGAGGTTTGGGGTATAGGTATACATTCTTCCCTGCCGTTGATACGAAATAGCCATCTCATCGGCTATCCGCTCATAGAACATCTTTTTATATACATCAATTATTAATTCATTATCTAATTTAGGCATTAACCCTTCATTCACTACATTACCATCATTATCGATGATACGCAGCACCTTATCTTCCAGAGGGTTAAAATCACGGAAAATTTCAGGTAAATTATTTTGAATCATTTATCTGTTAATTTGAAACAAATGTTAGTTATTACAAGCTGTGATTAGTAAGCTGTGTATATAACAGCTCCATAAATAAATAGTTCTTGAATTCGAGATAATTTATCTACACGCCCAAGGCTCCGGCGCCTAATATTCCTATATTATTTAAATCTGAAGTAAGTATTTTTATTTTCTCTATTGATTTCGGATATGGGAAGTCTTCAAGATGTTTATACATCGAATCTTTAAACAGATCAAACGATTGTGTAATTGACCCTCCAAAGATAATTGCCTGCGGATCAAGCACCAATAAAATTATCTTCACAAGAACTGCCATATGCCTGCCATACTCCTCATAAATTTTAATTGCCACCTCATCACCCTTAGCGGCATCCATTGCAATTTCGTAAGCGGTGCGACCGTAATTACGGGTAAAAAATCTGCTTCCGCAGTATTCCTCAAGAATAGAATCCTTGTAGGGCACCTCACCAAATTCTCCCGAACCACAATTTGAGTCTGCCAGAAGATGATTCTTATGAACTATACCGCCACCAACACCGGTGCCAAGAGTAATTCCCACAAAATTTCCGAACTCTCTCCCCTTACCGAATATTTTTTCTCCGTATGCAAAACAGTTGGCATCATTATCGATAAATACTGGAATTCCGAACTCAGTCTCAAGCTTCTGCTTCATATGCACCTCATCCCAATCATTGATATTCTGCACATTATACACAATGCCCTTTTCTCTGTCCACCACACTTGGAACACCAATACCAATCGATTTGGTATCATCGTTAACCAGTTTCCGGATAACATCCTCTAGAACATTAAAAGTTGTTTCGCCTCCAACGGAAGCCTGCGTATCTTCAGATACCTGCTCAACAATCTTACTCTCTTCAATTCTGCCACCAACAATTGATGTACCACCAATATCAATTCCAATAATATTCCCCATAACAAAGATTTTTATACTTTTCTACAAATATATCACAAACATTCGATATCTAGTCATTACCATTAGTTAATCTGGCTCTGCTGGCTTCAATAATCATATTTGCAGTACCCTCAATCCCAAACATCGAAGTATCTACTGTCATGTCATACACATTCAGGTCATCCCAGTGCTTACCTGTATAGTGTTTACTGTAATTATCACGCTCCTTATCTTTAATATCCATAATCTTATCTGCAAACTCCGGGTTCACCATGTAATTCTGTATTACCCTTTTCTTTCTGAACTTCTTATCGGCATGAACAAATACATTAAAGCAATTCTTGTGACCTTTAAGAATGAAGTTGGCAGAACGACCTACAATCACGCACGACTCGTTAGCAGCTATATTTCGAATAACTCCCGTTTGAGCAATAAACAGTTTATCATTTGGCGGAATAGCCTCATTCATAAACGCATAGTTGTTATTATACAACTTATCAAGAAGTCCGTTTGGCAGTTTCTGCTCATGTTTCTCCACATATTCGGGTGTATACCCACTGGCAATTGCCGTAAGATCAATCAGTTTACTATCATAGAATGCAATTCCCAGCTTCTTTGCAATATACTCTCCAACAGCATGTCCACCACTACCATACTGTCGCGAAATTGTAATTACAAAGTTATCGGTAGTCATATATGGTTCAGGCACATACTTCGCAAGAACCGGAGGAGCAAATAATTTATCAATAAAGTGAATATTCTTCTGATACAACTGAACAATTACACCCACAAAAAGAGCAGCAATAATTGTTCCTTCACGCACACCTTCAAGTCGGCCATGAAACACCAGTACAAGCACAACCGCAATAACCACAACCGTTGAGTCTATAGTAACCTTAGTCTTTCCAAAATTCCTGTTATACGTTTCAGAAATTACCAGTGTCAGCCCTTCACCCGGCAAGTACCCCACATCAGCTTTCAGCTCAAGAAAAATACCAAAAGCCATCACAAAACAGCTCAGAATAATTGTTGACAGCTGCCAAAAATAACCGGTTACAACCATTGACTCAGTCAGCCACAGGTTAAGATCTATAAACAATCCGAACAAAATCAAAAGAGGAATCTGAATGAGTTGATTTATACCCGTCTTCTTTTTCAGCAAAAGAACCTGAATCAACACCATAAGTCCGTTTATGATAATAGTATATGTTCCTACCGACAGGTTTGGTAAAATAAGATTCAACACATAAGGTATGGATGAAATGGGACTTGTTCCCAAATCCGAACGGATCGAGAGGGCAACCCCGTGCCCGATAATAAATATCCCTGCTACCAAAAGCAGAATTCGTAAACCTATTTTATCTTTCTTCATAAATTCTAAACGGTTGCAAATGTACAAAAAAACAGTCACATTTCCATTTCCTTTAATATACAAATGAACTTTTATTTTATATCCACGTTTAACCTTTTAAGTTAAAATAAAAATCCAAAACCTGATGTATGAATAAATCACCTCTGTTTTACCTTATTGCACTATTATTTATAACAGCATGTAACAACAACACAACAAATGAAGCCATTAACAATGACGAACTAACTTCGGAGGCCGACTCAACACTGCAGTTAACAGAAGAGCCTGTCAAACCAAAAATACTCACTCACTCTGATATAATTCTGGAAAAAGATATACAATACGAAGAGTACCTTCTCGAAGATGAATATCCATTTGAAGATACTATACGTATATTTCAATGGGATAAGATAAAAGACAGAATTGCACATATAGAAAACGAGATAAACAATAAAGATAAAACCGTCAGCATTGGCATATTCAGCAATTACAGAAACATGAACGGCGAAGCACCTACTGTAGCCGATTTTGTAAGAAATCCATACGGGAGAGTATCAGACCAGTATGATGTTGAACGATACCAGTCGGTGCCTCTATACAGCTTCTCCGGCGACACTACCCTTGTAAGATATGGCAGAGACGGCTGGATTGCCGAAATCATTGGCAGCGATACAGTTGATATGGTACAGGTAAGAGGTATATCATTTGATGGTGATTTCCTTATACCAAATAAATATCTAAAGTCGTGGGGAGACACCATATTACTTGACAAGGTAGTTGCAGTTGACGTTACAAATCAAAATATATCAACTCTCGAAAAGCGTGGAGACAACTGGCATATATTAAGTATGAATCCTGCAACAACAGGAGTACACAACCCACCCTATGCACACGAAACCCCTATCGGGATATTCGCCGTTCAGGAGCAAAAGGATAAGATGTTTTATACCAAGGATGGTTCAAATGAAATTGCCGGATATGCCCCTTACGCCTCACGTTTCACTAACGGAGCTTATATTCATGGTGTACCAACTCAGAATCCTCGTCAAAGTATAATCGAATGGAGCCCCACGCTTGGCACCACACCCCGATCACATATGTGCGTTAGAAATGCATCATCTCATTCTAAGTTTGTTTTCGACTGGCTATCTGTTAAAGAGGCAGTTGTAGTTGTTATCGATTAACATTTTAATTCATCAAAAGTATTATATTTGAGGAACGATTTTCTTAGAATATAACTATGCGTACATTTCTATTTACAACAATTTTCATTGTCATCACAGCCCTGAGCTTCCCTATAGGAAACGATCGGGATATGATAAAAATTTCCATTGCAGAGTATTTATCAAACGACACACAACTATTATTCAACCAGATGAATCTTGAGGGTGTTATCGATTTTAACGCCTTTGAATCAGCCTATTCGGGTTATAAAAAGTTAAATAACAATAACAATCCACTGCTAACAATTATCGATTTTACTTTGCCTTCAACCGATAAGAGAATGTATGTATTGGATATCTCAAAAAAAGAATTACTATATGTTTCGCATGTGGCTCACGGAAGAAACAGCGGAGGCAACTACGCAACATCATTCTCAAACCGTAACGGATCATATCAAAGCTCGCTTGGATTCTACCGTACAGCAGAAACCTACAATGGAGGTAATGGGTTCTCACTGAGGCTCGACGGACTAGAGAAGGGTATTAATGATGAAGCTCGCCCACGGGCAGTTGTAATACATGGGGCCGACTATTGCAGCGAGAATTTCATTAAATCAACCGGAAGGCTTGGTCGCAGTTTCGGCTGTCCTGCCCTGCCTCAGGAAATCACAAAGCCTATAATCAACACCATAAAGGAGGGGTCGCTTCTATTTATATATGCCGATAAACCTGAGTATTATTCATTAAGCGAGATACTCTGATTATTTAAGCCTCTACACCCATACTATGATTACAACCATAATAATTATCATAACAGCATTAATCTCCATCAGGGCATTTAAAGACAACAATCTGATGAGCAATATGATTTTCCACCCGCCATCTGTTAGTCATGGCGGATGGCACCGTTTGCTTACATATGGAGTGGTACATGCCGACTATACGCATCTCATATTCAATATGTTCACCTTATACTTCTTTGGAACAGAGATTGAGAGAGTATGTAAAGTGGCATTCGGACAAACCAATGGAGCTGCATGTTATATCATATTATATATTTCAGCACTGCTAATATCTATACTGCCAACCTACTTCAAGCATAAAAACAACCACAACTACTATGGAGTTGGAGCTTCAGGTGCAGTATCCGCAATCATCTTCGCCTATATGCTAATAAACCCCATGAACTTCATGGGAATTCTATTTATACCCATCATGTTACCCGCCTTCCTTTTCGGAATAATATTTATACTGATATCCGTCTCGCTCGAGAAAAAACAGTCGGGTGGCATAAACCACTCAGCCCACATAACAGGCGGACTTTACGGTATTCTATACATGGTTGTTGTATTTTCCTTATTTGCAAAAACAAATCTAATCAGCTCATTTATTGCTCAAATCAGAATCAAT
>CAZYNA010000020.1:0-6509 GCA_964648775.1 uncultured Proteiniphilum sp.
TTTATGTGTTTGATGGGCATAGAGGAGGGGTTGGCTGGGATGCTGAGGAGTTCATAGCTTTTGACAAAAATACAGAACAGCGGATAAAAGCTTCGGATATTCTGAAAAATCCGGAAGATACGAATTCCTGGGACGAAATTTTAAGGAAATATGTAGATACTGACAATATCGGTATTAATGACAATCCTATTCCGATATCTGATAGCTTCTATTTTGATGATCGTGCTATCACTTTTGTATATGGCACATATGTAATAGCTGGTGGTGCAGATGGTATTATACATATCACTGTTCCATTTTCTGAAATTAGTGATTATTTAAAACTGCAATTTATAGAGAGTTATTTATCATGGAAGCTGATAAAAAACAAAGACTTACAGTGTTGAACTGCAAGTCTTTGTTTTTACTTGTCGGGATGAGAAGATTCGAACTTCCGACCCCACGCCCCCCAGACGCGTACTCTAAACCGGACTGAGCTACATCCCGAAAAAGTGAGTGCAAAAGTAGCCATTTGTTTTGATATACACAAAAGAATATTTTAGCCTGTTTGTGTTACTGGCATCTAATATTAGTTTTGCTTTAAAATATATTATGAATAAAAATGCTTGTTGAATAAAAATATGTTGTTTATTTGCATTATATTATAGTACTAACCAAAGGTTGGCAGGGTTAATTCGTGTATCTTTAACATTTTACAAACTAAATAATATTCAACAAATGGCTTATACAGCAGAACAAATAGCTAATCTTCTCAATGGAGAGGTTGTAGGTAACCCAAATGTTGCAGTTACAAACTTCTCGAAAATTGAGGAGGGTGAACCGGGAACAATTACCTTTTTAGGTAACCCTAAATATACTCACTTTATCTATGATACTAAAGCTGATATAGTTATTGTTAATAATGACTTTGAGCCGGAAAGGGAGATTAAAGCAACTTTGATTAAAGTGTCAAATGCTTATGCAGCTCTGGCATCTCTGATGGAGATGGTGAATATGAATAAGCCAAAGAAAAGCGGTACTGAGTCGATGAGTTTTGTTGCATCGTCTGCAAAACTAGGCGTTGATGTATATGTAGGTGCATTTACATACGTTGGAGAAGATGTTGAGCTTGGAGACAATAGCAAAATTTACCCACAAGTATATATAGGAGAGAATGTTAAGGTTGGTAAAAATACTATTATTTATCCGGGTGTAAAGGTTTATCACGACTGCATAATTGGTGATAACTGTATAATTCATTCGGGTGTTGTTGTTGGTGCCGATGGTTTTGGTTTCAGCAAAGAAGGAGATGAGTATAGTAAGATCCCGCAAATGGGAAATGTTGTGATAGAAAACAGTGTTGAGATTGGTGCAAACACCACTATTGATCGCGCTGTAATGGGGTCTACTGTAATTCGTAAAGGTGTTAAACTGGATAACCTTATTCAGATAGCTCATAACTGCGAAATTGGAGAAAATACGGTTATGGCTGCTCAGGTGGGAATTGCAGGTTCATCTAAAATAGAGGAGAGTTGTGTTCTGGGCGGACAGGTTGGAATAGGTGGGCATATTACTATTGGAAAGAATAGTCAGATTGGAGCTCAATCGGGTATAATAAGCAATACAAAAGAGGGGTCTGAGGTTATGGGATCTCCGGCATATCCTGTTAAAAACTATTTTAAATCGAGTATTATTGTTCCGAAACTTCCTGATATGTACCGACAATTGAATGCCATGGAGAAAGAAATTGCCGAAATAAAAAAGAGATTAGAATCGGCAGAATAAGCAATCGTTTTAAAATCAATATGTAAACATTTCACTTTTTACAGCTGAATTTTATTGTTTTAGTTGTATATTTGCACAAATATAGGTGAAATGAGAATTTTTTTTGAACATTTTCGATTGATTAGCATTATTATAAATCATTTAAAGGTTTATGTTAATCTTTTGGGGGTGTCTAATTTAAAAATAGATTTATAGTGAAACAGAGAACTTTAAAAAATAGCTTCACGTTTAAGGGTGTCGGTCTGCATACCGGTCATGACATAGAAATTACTTTCAATCCCGCACCCGAAGATCATGGAATAAAAATTAAGAGAATTGATTTAGAAGACCAGCCTGTGCTGAATGCATTGGCAGAGAATGTTGTAAATACGCAGCGCGGAACAGTTATTGGTGCCGGAGATGTGACAGTAAGTACGCTTGAGCATGCTATGGCGGCTTTATATACATTTGGTATAGATAATTGTCTGATAGAGGTTAATGCTCCGGAATTTCCAATTCTTGACGGAAGCTCGGTTGAGTATGTTAAAGCTATAAAAGAAGCAGGAATTGTAGAGCTGGGTAAAGATAAGGATTACTATGTGGTTCGTAAAAAAATTGAGGTGTCTGATCCGGAAACTGGTTCTAAATTAACACTTCTGCCCGACGATTCATTCTGTATAAACTCCTTTATTGAGTTTGAATCAAAATATATCCCAAACCAATCTGCCACAATGGATTCGGTTACTGATTTTGAAACTGAAATTGCTCCGGCCCGTACTTTTGTCTTTGTTAGAGAGATACAGAAACTAAGAGAGGCCGGCTTAATTAAAGGTGGAAATCTTGATAACGCAATTGTTATTTATGAAAGAGAATTGCCTCAGGAAGAGCTTGATACAATTGCCGACGAGCTGAATGTTCCGCGTCAGGATGCTAAAGAACTTGGATATCTGAATAAGAGGAAATTGATTTTTCCAAATGAGCCGGCAAGACATAAATTGCTTGATATAATTGGCGATATGTCGCTAATAGGGAAGCCTATAAAGGGGCGCCTGATAGCAATACGTCCCGGACACAAAATTAATAATAAGCTTGCTCGTTTAATTCGTAAGGATATAAAACAGAATGAGGTTCAGCCTCCTGTTTATAATCCTGCAGATGAGCCGGTAATGGATAATATTAAAATTCGTGAACTACTCCCTCACCGTTATCCGTTTTTGATGGTTGATAAGATTATACAGATGACCGACAAGTTTATTATTGGTGTAAAAAATATAACGACTAATGAGCCTTTTTTTACTGGGCATTTCCCGCAGGAGCCGGTAATGCCGGGTGTATTGCAAATTGAAGCAATGGCACAAACGGGTGGCTTGCTGGTGCTGGGTGGTGTTGATGATCCTGAAAAATACTCAACTTACTTTCTTAAAATTGATAATGTTAAGTTCAGGCATAAGGTTGTTCCCGGAGATACTCTTATATTTAGAGTTGAACTAACAAGTGAGGTTAGAAGAGGTATAGCCACAATGCGCGGATTGGCATTTATTGGAGATAAAGTTATCTCAGAAGCTGATTTTACTGCACAGGTAATTAAAAATAAATAACCTATAATCAATCATATATATGAACACAGTTTCTAACTTAGCGTTTGTACACCCTGAAGCTAATTTGGGTGATAATGTAATTGTTGAACCATTTGCTTATATCGATAGTAATACAGAAATAGGTGATGGAACACTTGTTATGACAAATGCAACTATCCTTAACGGAGCTCGTATAGGAAAGAATTGCACAATTTTTCCTCATGCAACAATTGCTGGTATTCCACAGGATTTAAAATTTGTTGGAGAAGAAACAATTGCTGTTATTGGTGATAACACAACAATAAGAGAGTGTGCTACCATTAATAGGGGTACATCCTCAAGAGGTGCAACAATTGTAGGGAAAGATTGTCTGATTATGGCTTATAGTCATGTTGCCCACGATTGTATTCTTCACGATCATGTTATTTTAGGTAATTCAACACAGTTGGCAGGTGAGGTTGAGATTGATGATTATGCAATTATTAGTGGTGGCACTCTGGTTCACCAGTTCTCGAGAATTGGAGCGCATACAATGATTCAGGGTGGATCAAAAATACCTAAAGATATTCCGCCATTTATTATGGTTGGAAGAGAACCTATAATTTTTGTGGGACTTAATGTTGTTGGGCTTCGAAGAAGGGGATTTAGCAGCGAGCGCATCAATTCAATTCAGGAAATATACAGATATTTATATCAATCGGGTCACAACGTCTCTCAGGCAATTGAGAGAATTAAAAACGAACTGCCCGAGTCTGCTGAGAAACAACAGATACTAGAATTTGTACAGTCTTCATCCAGAGGAATTCTTAGAGGGAATATGGAGGGATGAGTAAATCAGGTGTTTTTTTTCCGGCAGAATGGTACCCGCAAAGTGGGGTGCAAATTTGCTGGCCGCATTTAGAAACCGACTGGAGTGATATCCTGGACGAGGTTATTGAGTGTTATATCTCATTTTCAAAAGAGATTTTAAAACAGGAGAAGTTAGTTGTGGTTTGCCGAGAGGCAAGTGAGGTTGAGATGTGTTTTTCGGCAAAAGAGAGGGAAAACCTGACATGCATTGAAATTGACAGCAACGATACATGGGCCCGTGATCATGCGGCCATCTCGGTATTCATTAATAATAAGCCTGTTGTTCTTGATTTCGGTTTTAATGGCTGGGGATTAAAGTTTGCTGCTAATAAAGATAATCTGATTACTGAAAAACTTTATAAGCTCAATGTATATCAGCCTAAAGTTTCATATTTGGATTACAGGAATTTTATTCTGGAGGGTGGATCTGTTGAATCTGACGGTAAAGGAACCTTACTTACTACTTCAAAATGTCTTTTAGCTCCCAACCGAAATCAACCTATGAATAAAATGGATATAGATGGTTTCCTGAAAGAGTCGCTTGGAGCAGATAGGGTTTTATGGCTTAGCTACGGTTATTTAGAGGGGGATGATACTGATAGTCACATTGATACTTTAGCTCGTTTCTGTAATGAGAATACAATAGCATATGTGAAATGTGATGATATTAATGATATTCATTATCCGGAATTAAAGATGATGGAGCAGGAGCTGAAATCGTTTTTAACAAAAGATGGTCAGCCCTACAACTTAATTGCTCTGCCAATGACAGATGCAATGTATGGAGATGGGGGGAGAATGCCATCTACATATGCAAATTTTTTAATTCTGAATAATTCTGTTTTACTGCCTACTTACGGTTCTGTTAAGGATGATTTGGCAATAGATTTGCTGCAAGAGGCTTTCCCGGAGAGGGAGGTAGTTGGAATCGACTGCCGGGCGTTGGTTAAACAGTATGGTTCTCTTCACTGTGTTACAATGCAATATCCGGAAGGATTCTTCTAAGTAATTTAAATTAAAAGAGGGAATAAATTATTTTTGTAGTTGAATATTAGTCAGAAATAATATAAAGCTGAGTTTATTATGAAAGTAGGAATAATTCAACAAGCTAATAGTAGTGTTATTACGGATAATATAAAGAAGTTAGAAGCAAAGGTAAGACAACTTGCAACTGATGGGGCTGAACTTATTGTGTTGCAGGAGATTCATAATGGTCTTTATTTTTGCCAGACAGAAGATACTGATGTGTTTGACCAGGCGGAAACAATACCTGGTCCGTCAACAGATTTGTTCGGTGGTTTAGCTGAAGAGCTTGGTGTGGTGATTGTTCTTTCTCTTTTTGAGAAACGTGCAACAGGTTTATATCATAATACTGCTGTTGTTATTGAAAAGGATGGTTCTATTGCCGGTATGTACAGAAAGATGCATATTCCTGATGATCCGGCTTATTATGAAAAGTTTTATTTTACTCCCGGCGATCTTGGATTTGAGCCTATTGATACATCTGTAGGCCGATTGGGTGTATTGGTTTGCTGGGATCAGTGGTATCCTGAAGCGGCTCGTTTAATGGCTATGGCAGGTGCTGATTTGTTGATATATCCAACTGCAATAGGGTGGGAATCGACAGATTCTGATGATGAAAAAGCACGTCAGCAGGATGCATGGATAACTGTGCAAAGAGGTCATGCCGTGGCAAACGGGGTTCCGGTTATTGCGGTTAATCGCACAGGATACGAACCTGACCCGTCGGGACAGACAAACGGTATTCAGTTTTGGGGAAATAGTTTTGTGTGTGGTCCGCAAGGGGAAGTCTTATACAGAGCTCCGGAGAATGAGGAGGTTAAGGTTGTAGAAATAGATAAAACAAGATCTGAGAATGTTCGCCGCTGGTGGCCTTTCTTCAGAGATCGCAGGATTGATTATTACAAGGATCTAACGAAGAGATGGATCGATTAAATAGAAAAGGCTGCCCGGTTTGAGCAGCCTTTTGAAATTGAAAAACACACTTTAAAGAAATTATCTGCCACCTGAAGATGATCTTGTAGATGTTGTAGAGCTACGAGATGTAGTGGCGTTGCTTCTGTTGCTACTTGAACTTGAAGAGCTTGATCTGACAGTTGAACTGTTATTACTTCCACTGCTACTTCTGCGTGTATTCACTGAAGAATTTCTGTTTGAAGAAGAGCTTCTCGTTGTTGAAGAGCTTCTGTTGGAAGGTGTTGTTGTTGTTGTACTTCTGTTAGTTGTAGTACTTCTTGTTGATGAAGAGCTACTGCTTGAAGGACTAACAGTTGAACTTCTGCCGGTGGTTGTGCTTCTTGTTGTAGAAGAGTTTCTGTT
>CAZYNA010000020.1:6609-31525 GCA_964648775.1 uncultured Proteiniphilum sp.
CTGTTGGAAGGAGTAACAGTTGTGCTTCTGTCGGAAGATGAGCTTCTGCTTGAAGGAGTAACTGTACTGCTTCTGTTACTGGTAGAAGAGCTTCTTGTGGTTGCATTTCTGTCAGAAGAGCCAACGCTGCTTCTTTCATTTGTTACTCCCGTGTTACGGTTAGTAGTAGTTCTTGAAGTACCCGACTCCGGACGGTATACACTTACCGCATTGTTGTTTACTCTTGTTGTTCTTGCAGACCTGTTGTCTGTGCTTTCAAGCCTGTGCACTGTTGCTCTTCTGCCGGTAGCACTTTCAAATTCCCTTGTGGTAGGACCGCTATAGTAGCGATTATCATTATAAATATATGTATTATTAATTATAGTAGTATTGTTATAGATAGTAGGGGAGTACCTGTTATAGTATCTGTGCATATTTCTGTGATACATTCTGTTGTGTGGGAGGAATGTCCAGTAACTTCCGGGCAGATTTATATTTACGTTAATATGTATACCCGGACTCATTGGTGCCCATCCGTAATATCCACCACCTGATCTCCATGTTACCCATGCAGGTGCCCACTCATAACCGGGAACCCAGGCCCAGCCATAGTAGTCGTCCCAGTACCATCTTCCATAGTGGAATGGTGCCCATCCCCATGAATAGTTAGACACCCATGTATTGCCGTAGTCGGTCATCACCCAGTATCCGTTTGTTGCATAAGGATGAAAATCTCCACTTGTATTAGGGATCCAAACTCTTCCGTAGCTTCGGTTATTAACCCATCTTCCATAAGGTCTGAGTTCATTGTAGAATACATTGAAGCTAATTCCACCGCTATTGTAGTTGTCGTAATAATCATCTCCATAGTAATCGTATCCCTGAGAATACATCTCCCTGGAGCTGAAGCAAGACGTTAGAAGCAGTGCTAAGATTGTTAGTATAAGTGGGTGTCTTAAAGCTTTCATATCTCTGTTTTTTAAAGGGTGGAACATCGTTTATTTAACAATCTGACCTAATTTAATGCAAATGGTTTAACAGTTGAAATCCATTATTTGGTAAATATTACTTCTTATTAAAAAATGAGTATAAAAAAAGCTGCCGGAGATAATCCGACAGCCAAATGTTTAATTTCAGAAAAGTTGTTATTGTCTTATGTTTTTTTATTTGAATACCTGATCGATTCCTGAAAAACCCATGAAAGCCATTGCAATTACACCCGCAGTAATTAGTGCTATTGGAATTCCCTGCATAGATTTAGGAACCCTGGTAAGTGCAAGTTGTTCTCTGATGCTTGAGAAAATTATAAGAGCTAATGCGTAGCCTATTGCAGTTGCAATAGCATAAATTACAGACTCTAAGAGATTGTACTCCTTTTGAATAACAAGTATTGCAACTCCAAGAATAACACAGTTAGTGGTAATGAGAGGGAGAAAAACGCCTAATGCCTGATAGAGTGATGGTGATATTTTCTTTAATACAATTTCTACCATTTGCACAAGTGCTGCAATAACTAATATAAAAGTTATTGTCTGTAAGTATTCCAGTCCGAAAGCCTCAAGAACACCTTTTTGTAAAAGGTAGGTTACTAGAGTTGCTATAGTTAACACAAACATAACTGCAGCTCCCATTCCAATGGCCGTA
Source organism: uncultured Proteiniphilum sp. (assembly GCA_964648775.1). Lineage (GTDB taxonomy): Bacteria > Bacteroidota > Bacteroidia > Bacteroidales > Dysgonomonadaceae > Proteiniphilum. The sequence continues at coordinate 8,233 of CAZYNA010000020.1, forward strand.
TCAACTTTCTTAGATACTCCAAGGAAAGGACATATTCCCAGAAATTGAGAAAAGACCACGTTGTTTACAAATATTGCTACTATTATAATTCCGATTAATTCCATAATAATATTGTTTAGTTGGCCTCTCTTTTCTGTTGAAGCTTATTAAAAATTGCAATTAAGTAACCAAGAGCAATAAATGCACCCGGTGCAAGTATGAAAATCAGAGAACCATACTGCTCAGGATAAATACTTATCGAAAATATTTTTCCGGAACCTAATAGTTCTCTAACCGACCCAAGTGCGGTAAGGGCAAGTGTGAAACCTAATCCCATTCCTGTACCGTCAAAGATTGATGATACTACACTGTTCTTAGCGGCAAATGCTTCAGCGCGACCAAGAACAATACAGTTTACTACAATCAGAGGAAGAAAAATGCCGAGACTTTCTGCCAATGCAGGAACATACGCATTCATAAGCATTTCGATAATTGTCACAAAAGTGGCTATCACAACGATGAATGCAGGAATTCGCACCATATCGGGAATAAAATTTTTCAGTAACGATATTGCTGCATTCGAACATATAAGTACAAATGTCGTTGCGAGTCCCATACTCATTCCGTTAATTGCAGAACTTGTGGTTGCCAGTGTGGGACACATTCCCAGCAATAGTACAAAAATGGGATTCTCTTTTATTATCCCGTTTATTAGAACTCTTAAGTTATTACTCATGGCTATCCTCCTTTATCATTTCATCAACATCCGAAATAACCTTATTTTCAGATTCATTTGTATTCTCATTTACCGTTGCTCCCGTACTATCGTCGGTTTTGCTTGAAGAGTAAACGTTGTATGCTTTATTTACTGCATTTAAAAAAGCTCTTGAGGTTATAGTAGATGCTGTTATTCCATCTATATCACCACCGTCATTTGTAACAGCAAGAACGCCTTTTGACATATCTCTGCCTAATATGTTTTGTGCCGGATTAGCCTCATCTTTAAACCAAACATCCATCTTAGACCCTAAGCCGGGAGTCTCTGCATGCTGAAGTATAGCGTAATTAACAATTTTATCTTCTGTGTCGAAACCAACCATAATCTGTATATCGCCTCCAAAGGCGCCTTCAGTACTACTCATAGCGTAGCCTACAATATTTCCGTTTTTAGTGGCAGGATAAACCAATAATGAGTCACCTGCACCGGTAGGCATCATATAGGCCTCCGAGACCGGGTCATTGTCAAATTCAGGTACAACCTCACCAATCGCGTTTTGCAGTTTCATTGCTTTTGCTTCAGCAATGGGCTTTGCTGTCATTTTATTAACCTGTGCCAGTAAAATAGCCACCGTGAGGCATATAATTGAAAGCGACAGGAACATGTTTTTTAATGTTGATTCTAATTTAGCCATGTTTCAATACCTCCCCGAATCTTTTTGGTGTTGTGTAATTATTAATTAGTGGTGTAAAGGCGTTCATTAGCAGAATAGCAAATGAGACACCTTCAGGATAAGCACCCCAAAGTCTTATAGCCATAGTTATAAACCCAATACCAACTCCATATATTATCATTCCTTTCTTTGTCATAGGTGAAGTAACATAGTCAGTTGCCATAAAAATAGCGCCCAGCATTAATCCTCCCGAAAACATATGAATAAGAGGGTTGTTTATTGGTGTTGGATTAAACAAAAATAGTATACCTGAGAAAATTGCTACTGTTGCTAATATTGAAATAGGTATATGCCATGAGATTACTTTTTTCCATAGCATATAGATTAGTCCGATTAACAAAGCAAGTGCACTTATTTCACCCAGCGAGCCAGCCATTAGCCCAAGAAACATATCCTGCAAAGGCGGCAGAGCTTCGGGAGATATTCTTAATACCTCAAGAGCAGTTGCAGAGCTGACAGCATCAACAGAAACAGCTGGTACCGGCCATGTAGTCATCTGAGCAGGGAACGAAATCAAAAGAAAAATTCTTCCTGCTATGGCCGGATTAAAAATATTGTTTCCAAGTCCTCCAAATGACAACTTTACAACACCTATTGCAAAAAGGCATCCTAATGCCAGGATCCAGATAGGTAGGTTTGAAGGCACGTTAAAAGCTAATAAAACTCCTGTAATGATGGCTGAGCCATCTAACACTGTAGGTTTTTTCTTAATGATATATTTCACGATTAAGTATTCAAACCCAACACAGAACAATACTGAACATGCTGTTACAATTAATGCGTCCAGTCTGAATACATACAGCGCCACCAAAAAAGCAGGAACCAATGCAATAAGCACATGGTACATCCTTCGTTCTATACTGTCTCCGCTATGTATATGTGGCGATGGAGATACAATCAGTTTGTTTTCCATATCTTAAATTAATCTGATTTTAATTTTTTCTAGCTCTGATAATTGAGTTTACTTTTCCCTTACCAAGTCTTATGTAATCGAGCAGAGGTCGATGTGAAGGGCATGTAAAACTGCACGATCCGCACTCTATACAATCTGTAATATTGTTAGCTTCAGCACTATCCCAAACCTCAAATTCGGTAACATTCATAAGAAGAGTTGGGTTCAATCCCATCGGGCATACCGAGATGCATTCAGCACATCTGATACATTCGCTCATTGCTTCACGCTTAGCTTCAAGTGTTGGGATAATTAAGATTCCTGATGTCCCTTTTGTTACAGGTATATCAGTGTTTCCTATTGCTTTACCCATCATCGGTCCGCCACTTACAACCTTACCGGTTGTCTCAGGTAGTCCACCCGCCTCATCTATCAGATTATTAAATGAAATACCCACTCTTGATAATAGGTTGCAAGGGTTTTTTACATGGTCGCCGGTTACAGTTACCACCCTTTCTATTAAAGGCTTATTCTTTTGAATTGCTTCATATACTGCGAATATCGTTCCAACGTTCTGAACAACAGCTCCCACAGATATTGGTAGTGCACCACTTGGTACCTGCCTTCCTATCAACGCATCAATGAGCTGTTTTTCACCACCTTGAGGATATTGAACTTTAAGTGCCTGAACAGCTATATTTGGATACTCTTTTGTTAGCTTCTTGAATCTGTCAAGTGCATCTTTCTTGTTATTTTCTATTCCAATAATTGCCTTTTCTACATTAAGGGCCTTCATTACAATATTAATGCCAACAAGAATTTCTTCACTTTTATCCATCATCAGAGCATGATCTGAAGTTAGATAGGGCTCACATTCTACACCATTTATTATCAAGATATCAGGCTTGGTTCCGGGTGGCGGTGTGAGTTTAACGTGAGTAGGGAAAGTTGCTCCCCCCATTCCCACGATACCTGCTTCCGCAATCTTCTCAAGTATTTCTTTTGATGATAAATTAAAATCCTTTTTTAGGGAATCACTGCGATCAATAGTTTCTTCCCATTCATCCCCCTCACATTTTATAAATATAGCATCACGCCTGTATCCACTTGAATCAAGTGCCTTATCTATTTTAAGCACTGTCCCCGAAACAGAGGAGTGAATATTTGTAGAAACATATCCTACACTTTTGCCAATTTTGGTGCCAACCTTAACAATATCGCCCTTTTTTACTATCGGCTGACAAGGCGCACCTATATGCTGGCTTAAAGGTATTATTACCTGATCTGGTACAGCAATGGATTGTATTGCTTTTCCGGCAGATATTTTCCTCTCTTTGGGATGAATACCGCCAAGTTTGAATGTCTTTAACATACAATTATAATCTTACAGGTTAAACTGGTACAGTTGCAGTCTCTTCAATCGGAGATTGCGGTTTCTCTTTCTTTGGTGGAAAATTTAATTCTAATATTGAGTCAGTAGGACAAACAGGAACACATTTTCGGCAGAGTCTGCATTTGTCGTCAATTATATATGCCAGATTGTTGGTTATTGTAATTGCTTCAAACGGGCAGGCCTTCTGACACTTGCTGCATCCAATACATGCTACTTTACATGCCTTCTTTGCAACTGCACCCTTATCTTCATTAACACAACTTACGAAAATTCTGCGAGACTTAGGTCCCTGCTTTCTTAACTCAATAATATCTTTAGGACACGCCTTAACGCAGGCACCACAAGCAGTACACATATCTTCGACTACTTCAGGAAGCATGGTTTCGGGGTTTATATGAATAGCGTCGAAAGTGCACGATGCCTCACAGTCTCCCAGGCCATAGCAGCCAAAGGAGCAGCCTGTATCACCTCCGTAGAGGGCCGAAGCTATTGTACAATTAGATACACCATCGTAAAGATTGAGCCTTGGACGGCTCTCACATGTGCCGTTACAGCGGACTACCGCTATCTTTTTCACTGCAACAGGGGCTTTTTGGCCGAGAATGTCAGCTACAAGATCCATTGTTTTTTGTCCTCCAACAGGACAATTCAGACCATCTAACGTCTCAGCTTTAACACAGGCAGCAGCAAATGAAGAACAGCCGGGGTAGCCGCAGCCACCGCAATTGGCAGCAGGTAAAGCATCCTGAACCTCCTGTATGCGAGGATCTTCTTCTACCTTAAACTTTTGAGCTACCAGGTATAGTATTGCTGCACTTCCTGCACCAATAACGCCTAATGTTGCAACGGCAGATAATAATACACTCATAATATTAATTTGTTGTTTTAATACTGAATCTAAATGAATTTGCCATTTTGTTTCTTAAGAAATATAGCACTATAAAATATGGAACCAAGGCTATTATTGAGCTTAAAGCAGCCTCTGTTTCACTATAGTTTAATAAGGATAAAGAAATTATGAGAGTAACAAGAATAATGATCATTGGTATAACAAAAGCCCATAAAACTGCTTTGTAGCCTAAAGACTCTTTGCCAATAATAACCACTCTTTCATTCTCGCTGTATTTGCCTGAAAAGTCCTGAATATCAACCAACTTCTCTTTTGAGTCGGCTGCCATACAGGCACTTCTGGCATGACAAGCACTGCAAGCCGATTTTTGTAAAATTCGAACTGTGATGTTACTGCCGTTGATCTTCTCGATAATTCCTTCGTGTTCAATCATGAAGCACTGGTAAAATAAAACTTAATTAAAGAATCTGTCACTAATACTGCAAAGTTAATGAATATTTTGTGAATAGTATAAGTTTTTTTGAAAATAGATAGATAATACCTATAGTTCTACTTTTTAATAATATAACTTATATAAGACGAACATTTGCCCCAGTTTACTTGTTAAAAAGTCGAATTGCAGAAAAATCTGTTGTTATAATATTTTAATTACTAATCCATATGATTTTCGACTTTGATATGATTCGTGGGGTGTATGAGCAATTACCCGATAAAATTAAGAATGCTAAGGAATTGTTGGGGCGACCATTAACTCTGACAGAGAAAATACTTTTTTCTCATCTGTCCCCCGGCGAACCACTAAAAAATTATAAAAGAGCCAGCGATTATGTGAACTTTTCACCCGATCGTGTTGCTATGCAGGATGCTACAGCTCAGATGGCGTTATTGCAGTTTATGAATTCAGGACGTACAAGTGTTGCAGTGCCGTCTACAGTTCATTGCGATCATCTTATTCAGGCTTATAAGAATGCTGAAGCGGATCTGGAAACTGCTAATATTACAAACCGTGAGGTTTTTGATTTCCTTCGAGATGTGTCAAATAAATATGGAATAGGGTTCTGGAGACCGGGAGCGGGAATTATACATCAGGTTGTACTTGAAAACTACGCATTTCCCGGAGGCATGATGATTGGTACTGATTCGCACACACCTAATGCCGGAGGTTTAGGTATGATAGCAATAGGTGTAGGTGGTGCAGATGCCGTTGATGTTATGGCAGGAATGCCCTGGGAGTTGAAAATGCCAAAATTAATAGGTGTTAAACTAACAGGAAAGCTTTCGGGTTGGAGTGCGCCAAAAGATGTTATTCTTAAGGTTGCGGGAATCCTTACCGTAAAAGGGGGTACAAATGCTATTGTAGAATATTTTGGCGAAGGTGCTGAAACCCTGTCAGCAACTGGTAAAGGAACTATTTGTAACATGGGGGCTGAGGTAGGTGCTACAACATCAATATTCCCGTTTGATAAGAAGTCGGCTGATTATCTGGCTCAAACCGGTAGAAAAGAGGTGGCTGAGGAGGCTTTAAAGGTAATAGAGCATCTAAAACCTGACCCTGAAGTTATAGCTAATCCTGAGCAGTATTACGATGAGCTTATTGAGATAAATTTATCAGAGCTCGAACCACACATAAACGGCCCCTTTACCCCCGATGCTGCATATACAATTTCAGAATTTGCTGAAGCAGTAAAGAAAAACGGCTGGCCAAGAAAAATGGAAGTAGGTCTAATCGGATCTTGTACAAATTCATCGTATGAAGACTTAACAAGGGCTGTTTCAATAGTTGAGCATGCCGGTGAAGATGGTGTACCGGTTAAAGCTCAGTTTCTTATAAATCCCGGATCAGAACAGATCAGATATACTGCCGAGCGTGATGGTATTCTAAAGGTTTTTGAAGATGCGGGAGCAACAATTATTGCAAATGCCTGTGGCCCGTGTATTGGTCAGTGGAAACGTGATGAAGATACAAGTAATGATCGGGTAAACTCTATTGTAACTTCATTCAACCGTAACTTTGCAAAAAGGAATGATGGTAATCCAAATACACATGCTTTTGTAACTTCACCGGAGCTGGTTGCTGCATTTACAATTGCGGGTGACCTCTGTTTTAATCCTCTCACAGACGCTTTGGAGAACGATAAGGGCGAAAAGGTGATGCTAAAAGAGCCAACAGGATACGAAATGCCGCCAAATGGTTATGAAGTTGAAGATGCCGGTTATTTTGCACCTGCCGAAAATGGTCACAAGGTAGAAATTAATATCGACCCGGATTCTAAAAGGCTTCAGAAGTTAGAATCGTTCCCAGCGTGGAATGGAGAGGATCTGATTGATCTGCCACTACTTATCAAAGTTAAAGGTAAATGCACAACAGATCATATATCAATGGCCGGTCCCTGGCTGAGGTTCCGTGGTCATCTTGATAATATTTCAGAAAATATGCTCATTGGTGCTTTAAATACATTCAACGATAAAACTAATTCGGTTCTCGATCCTGAAACTAAAGAGTATCTGCCTGTCCCAACTTTAGCCAGAAAGTTCAAGGCAAAAGGTTTAGGATCAATTGTTGTTGCTGAAGAAAACTATGGAGAAGGATCCAGTCGCGAACACGCTGCAATGGAACCCCGCCACTTAAATGTAAAGGTGATACTTGTAAAGTCGTTTGCCCGCATTCACGAAACTAATCTAAAAAAGCAGGGCATGCTTGCTCTTACTTTTGTGAATAGTGACGATTACAACAAAATTAAAGAAGGTGATAAAATTAGCATAATCGGATTAAAAGAGTTTACTCCCGGTAAAAATCTTACAGTTCAACTTCTTCATACTGATGGAACAAAAGAGTCATTTGAAGTTTCACATACATATAATGAGCAGCAAGTTGAATGGTTCAAAGCCGGAAGTGCTTTGAACGCAATGAATAAATAACCTTAACAGTAGTTCCATGCAAATTACGAAAAGAGATGGTGAAATGGTTGTCCCAAATACTCCGGTGATACCTTTCATAGAGGGTGATGGGATAGGGAAGGAGATAACCCCGCATGTACAAAAGATTATCGATGCAGCTGTACAAAAAGCCTACTCAGGGAAAAAGAAAATTGAGTGGCTTGAAGTACTTGCAGGAGAAAAAGCATTTAATATTGTAGGTGCATGGCTCCCGGATGAGACTATAGAAACATTTAAAAATAGTCTTATTGGAATAAAAGGGCCGTTAACAACCCCGGTTGGGGAAGGAATTCGCTCGCTTAATGTTGCTCTAAGGCAAGAGTTGGATCTATATGTGTGCCTTCGTCCCGTAAGATGGTTTAAAGGAGTGGCAACGCCGCTGCTTCACCCCGAAAAGGTAAGTGTTACTATCTTTCGCGAAAATACTGAGGATATATATGCCGGTATTGAATGGGCAGCAGGAACTCCGGAGGCAAAAAAAGTACTTCGTTTTCTTCAGGATGAGATGGGTGTTAAGAATATTCGCTTTCCTAAAACCTCCTCATTCGGTGTAAAACCTGTCTCTCGTGAAGGTACTGAGCGTTTAGTAAGATCTTCAATAGAGTATGCTATCAAAAATAAACTGCCTTCCGTTACTCTGGTTCATAAGGGTAATATTATGAAATTTACCGAAGGTGGCTTTAAAAAATGGGGTTATGATGTTGCGGAGCGTGAATTTCCCGATCAGACTTTCACAGAACATAGGTTTAATCAGATAAAAGTAGAGAAGGGACTCGAAAAGGCAGTTGAAATGTATAATGATGCGGTAAGCTCAGGTAAAGTGTTTATTAAAGACGTTATTGCTGATGCATTCCTGCAAAATACATTGTTAAAGCCTGAGGAGTACTCGGTTATTGCAACTCTGAATCTCAATGGTGACTATATATCCGATCAGTTGGCCGCAATGGTTGGAGGTATAGGAATTGCTCCCGGTGCAAATATTAACTACAACACAGGTCATGCTATTTTTGAAGCCACACACGGAACAGCCCCTGACATTGTAGGAAAGAACGTCTCAAACCCTTGCTCAATGTTGTTGTCGGGTGTTATGATGTTAAATTATATGGGTTGGGAAGAAGCAGGAAATCTGATTACCTCTTCACTTGAATTGCTGTTTGGCGAAGGATATGGAACACCTGACCTTGCTCGTTTTATGGAAAACGGTAAACCACTTGCAACATCAGAATTTTCAGAAAAAGTGACAGAAAACTTATAAAGTGTAAATAAAATACATAAAAAAATCAGAAACAATAAACAAAAACAGTGTTCACAATGTTAGAACAACAGCTGTTTTTAGTGCCGGCCAAATAGAAATTATCCAAAGAACAAATATCAAATATGTATCAATATGAATAATGAAGAAATTACAAAAATTCTATCTGACTCAATTGCATTCACCAGCAATATAGATAAAGAGCTATTTACAAAAATGGGAGTGAAACGCGGACTCCGTAATGATGACCATTCGGGGGTTTTGGCAGGTTTGACTCGCATTGGCGATGTAGTTGGTTTTGAACGTCAATCAGATGGTATTTTAAAACCTGTACCAGGCAAACTTTACTATCGCGGAATTGATGTGGAAGAGCTGGTTGCAGGAATTCAGAGTGAGGAAAGACTTGGGTTTGAAGAAACTACATTTCTTTTGTTATCTGGTAGATTGCCTGATAAAACTGAGCTGGTAGCATCTCAGAATCTGCTTGCCGAAACAATGCCTCTTAACCATACTACAACAATGAATATACTTTCACTTCAGGGTAAGAATATCATGAATATCTTAGCAAGAAGTGTTCTTGAGTTATATATCTATGATGATAATCCGGATGATATTTCCAGACAAAATTTAATAAGACAGTCTATCAACCTTATTGCAAAATTTCCAACTATTATTGCTTATGCATATCAGGTGTTGAGACACGATATTAATGGTCGCTCCCTGCATGTAAGACTTCCTTATCCGGATCGTTCTGTTGCAGAGAATTTCCTGTTTATGATGAAAGGTAGAGATAAATACACAGAGCTTGATGTAAAAATTCTTGATCTGGCGCTTATACTTCACGCAGAGCATGGTGGCGGAAACAATTCCACATTCTCTGTAAGAGTAACCAGCTCAACCGAAACAGATACATATTCAGCAATTGCTGCCGGTATAGGTTCACTTAAAGGTCCTTTGCATGGTGGCGCCAATGTTAAGGTAATGGGAATGCTGGAAGATATGAAAAATAATATTACAGATTGGACAAGTGTTGATCAGGTTGATGATTATCTTAGAAAGATCATGAATAAACAGGCATTCGACCGTACCGGACTTATATACGGACTTGGTCACGCTGTTTACACAATTAGTGATCCTCGTACAGCTCTCCTTAAAGATATGGCAAGAGACCTGGCAATAGAAAAGGGTCGTGAAGAAGAGTTTGCTTTTATGGAGTTGATTGAGAGTAGGGCGGTTGATGTATTCCTCGAGACTAAAAAACGTACCGCCAAAGGTAATGTTTGTGTTAATGTCGACTTCTACTCAGGCTTTGTGTATGATGCAATAGGTCTTCCGTCAGACGTGTTTACACCTCTGTTTGCTATGGCTCGTATAGTGGGATGGTCTGCTCATCGTATAGAGGAAATGAATTTCTCCAGCAAAAGACTTATTCGCCCTGCTTACAAAAATGTTCGTGAGTTACAGGCATTTACACCTCTTAATGAGAGATGAAACTGTTAATATTGATTTTGATGTAACTTAAAAATTAGAATGCAAAAAATTAAAGTAATAAACCCTGTTGTTGAGTTAGATGGTGATGAAATGACCAAAATTATATGGTCGTTTATAAAAGAGGAGTTAATACTTCCATATTTAGATTTAGATATTAAATACTTCGATTTAAGTATCCAGCATCGCGATGAAACAAACGATCAGGCCACGGTTGACGCTGCAGAAGCTATAAAAAAATATAACGTAGGAATTAAGTGTGCAACCATCACACCCGATGAGGCGCGTGTTGAGGAGTTCGGTTTAAAAAAAATGTGGAAGTCTCCAAATGGCACAATCAGAAATATAGTTGGGGGTACGGTTTTCCGGGAGCCAATTATATGTAATAATATACCACGTTATGTGCAGGGCTGGACTGAGCCAATAATAATCGGTCGCCATGCCTTTGGCGACCAGTATCGTGCAACCGACACCGTAATTAAGGGCAAAGGCAGACTCACCATGACATTTACTGGTGAGAATGGTGAAACAAAAAGCTGGGAAATATTCGACTTCAAAGGTGATGGAGTTGCAATGGCAATGTATAACACTGATGAGTCTATATATGGTTTTGCCCGCTCTTCATTCCAGATGGCATTAAGCAAGAACTACCCTTTATACATGTCAACAAAGAATACTATTCTTAAGGCTTATGATGGCAGATTTAAGGATATATTTCAGGAGGTTTATGAGAAGGAGTTCAAGGATCAGTTTGAGGAAGCCGGATTAACATATGAGCATAGATTAATTGATGATATGGTTGCAGCTGCCATGAAATGGAATGGCGGATTTATATGGGCTTGTAAAAATTACGATGGTGACGTTCAATCTGATACAGTTGCTCAGGGGTTCGGCTCATTAGGGATGATGTCATCAGTGCTGATTACACCTGACGGTAAAACTGTTGAGGCTGAGGCTGCTCACGGAACGGTTACACGTCATTATCGTCAGCACCAGCAAGGTAAGGATACCAGCACCAACCCCATTGCTTCAATTTTTGCATGGACACGAGGACTTGCTCACCGGGGCAGACTGGATAACAATCAGCCATTAATTGATTTCTGCGATAAATTAGAACAGGTTTGTATTAATACTGTTGAGAGTGGCGAAATGACAAAAGATCTGGCAATGCTTGTACATGGCACAAATGTTAGTCGGGAAAACTGGCTTACTACACGTGAATTCCTTGAGGCATTAAAGCGTAATCTCGACTCAGAAATCTCATAAATAAATGATATTGTTTTACGCTGTTAGTTATATCTAAATAGCGATACAGATAATAAAAACGGGCGGCTCTTTCGGGCCGCCCGTTTTATATAAAACTATTTGTTATCAAGTTGAGTAAATGAAATTAATCTTCTTTTTCCTGTGCCTCATACTCTTTAAGCAGTTTGTCCTGAATATCCGAAGGTACAAGCTCGTAATTTGAAAACTTCATCGAAAATGATCCGCTTCCACCGGTGATAGAGCTCAATGATGTTGAATAAGTGCTCATCTCCTTCAACGGAACTTTAGCATTCAGTTTTTCAAAACCTTTCTCACTCTCCATTCCCATTATCAATGCTCTGCGACCTTGAAGATCACTCATTACATCTCCCATATATTCGCCGGGAACAGATACTGTTACATTGTATACAGGCTCAAGAATCTTAGGTGCTGCATCTTTAAAAGCAGTACTAAATGCATTTCTTCCGGCAAGCATAAATGAAATCTCATTTGAGTCAACAGGGTGCATTTTGCCATCATATACTATTACACGAACATCTCGTGCATAAGATCCCGTAAGTGGTCCCTGCTCCATTCTGCCCATAATTCCCTTTAGAATTGCAGGGAGGAAACGAGCGTCAATGGAACCACCAACAATACTGTTAACGAATACCAGTTTTCCGCCCCAATCAAGTTCTACCACCTGAGTATCACGGTTCTGAATTTTAAACTCCTGTCCATTAAATTTATAAATCTCCGGAAGAGCCATTCCTTCAGAATAAGGCTCAACAATAAGGTGAACTTCACCAAACTGACCGGCACCACCCGATTGCTTTTTGTGTCTGTAGTCGGCACGTGCAGATTTAGTAATTGTTTCACGATAAGGAATCTTAGGCTCAAGGAATTCAATTTCAATCTTATCGTTGTTCTCAAGTCTCCACTTCAATGTTTTAAGGTGGAACTCACCCTGTCCTGATACAATTGTCTGTTTCAGCTCTTTAGAAATCTCAACCCGCCATGTAGGGTCTTCCTCTCTCATTCGTGTTAATGCCTCATTCAATTTTTCCGAATTCGATTCACTAACGGCCTTAATAGCCCTCCTGTAACGTGGTTCGGGATACTTTATAAAGTCGAACAGATGATCACTTCCCTTTGCATTAAGTGTATTGCCGGTGCGTACATCCTTAAGTTTAACTGCTGCGCCAATACTTCCGGCCTGCAATTCTTTTGCACTGTTTCTCATCTGACCTGCAACGGTGTATATTTGAGCCATTCTCTCTTTCGACTGTCTGTTGGAGTTTGTGAAATCGTCTCCCTCTTTTATGGTTCCGCTCATCACTTTAAAATAGCTAACCTCTCCAATATGAGGCTCAACTGTAGTTTTAAAGAAATACAGGCTTGTTGCTGCACTTGGATCGGGAGCAACCTCTTCACCATCAGAGTTTACAGGGTAAGGTACATCATCGGGAGAAGGAGCAACCATACTTAGAAAGTTCATAACTCTGTGTACTGCCATATTTTTCTCTGCAGATGCACAGAATAGAGGGAAAAGGCTATGGTTCAGCATCCCTTTATGAATTCCTTCACGCATCTCTTCTTCAGAAAGTGTTCCCTGATCAAAGAATTTCTCCATTAATCCTTCATCATTTTCTGCAGCAGCTTCTAACAATACTTGATAAAACTCTTCAGCTTTTTCTTTTTCACTGTCCGGAATTTCAAGTACTTCAGGTGCTGTAGCACCAGGTTTCCAATGATAAAATTTCTGTTTAAGAACGTCTATTATTCCGTCAAAAGAGGCACCGCTGCCTATTGGATATTGAACAGGAACAACTTTATTACCGTATATTTCTTTCAGGCTTGTTAAAGTATTATCATAATCTGCTTTTTCATGGTCCATTTGGTTAATAAGGAGCACAACAGGTTTATTCAAATCATCAACGTAACGGAACTGGTTTATAGTACCAACTTCAACACCACTTGACGCATCAATAAACATCAGTGCCATATCCGAAACATTAACTGCAGTTACTACACCGCCAACAAAGTCATCAGATCCCGGGCAGTCGATAAAATTCATTAACTTGTCTTTCCACTCGTAAGATATTACTGATGGGAACACCGAATATTCATATTCTTTTTCCACCGGGAAATAATCACTAACGGTATTTTTTCCTTCAATTGTACCGCGACGTCTGATCAGACCACATTCGAAAAGCATTGCTTCTGCGAATGTGGTCTTACCTGACCCTGAACTTCCAATCAGGGCTATGTTCTTAATTTCGTTTGTTTTGTAAACTTTCATGATTAGAAAATATTATTTTAGTTTATTATTCTATGTGGTAAACTTTATATGTTTATCTATTGTTTAATTGTTTGATTTCTATGTATTAAAAAAGACTTTGCGTCTGTTGAGACCGGCAAAGTCGTAACTTTATCTGAACTGCGTTGCAATTTATAAAATTTGGGCGACAAATTGAGATGTTACGAATATGTTATACAACATATGATTCATTTAAAGATTATAATTAGTTAAAATTTCACTGCACTTAAGTCTGCTGATTTTTTTTAACGATATTTGCAATAAATAATACATAAGTTTTTTTAGCCTCTTATTACTCTGAATTATACAAAAAATATTTATAATAAAGAAAAAGTATGGAGCAACATTACAACAGTCCCGTTAACGAGGTTTTACAGCAATTTGATGTTAACCCCAGTAATGGACTTTCAACACAAGAGGTTGAACAACGTAAAGAAAAATATGGCCTTAACAGACTGGCTTCAAAAAAACAAAAATCACTTCTTTCCATTTTTCTTGAGCAGTTTAAAAGCAGTATGGTTGTCATTCTGTTTATTGCAGCTGCTGTTTCAGGAGTTATTGGATATATTGAGGGCGAGGGATTTGTAGAGACTATTGTAATACTTGCTATTTTACTTCTAAATGCTATAATTGGTACGGTTGAAGAGCGAAGGGCGCAATCATCGCTGGACGCTCTGAATAAAATGAGCTCCCCGCGCACAAAAGTGCTGCGTGACGGGCAAACAGAGGAGGTCGACTCTACTGAAATAGTACCTGGAGATATCGTAGTACTCGATACCGGAGATATAATTCCTGCAGATATGCGCCTCGTTGAATCTGTAAACCTAAAGGTTCAGGAGTCTGCGCTAACAGGTGAATCTGTTCCTGTTGAAAAGAATACTGATGTATTGAAAGATAAGGATATCCCGTTGGGCGACCGCACAAATATGGCTTTTTCTACCAGCGTTGTAACTTATGGACGTGGTAAGGGTGTTATCGTGGGTACAGGAATGAATACCGAGGTTGGCAAAATTGCCCATATGCTTCAAACAACTGAGGCTACAGAAACACCAATGGGGAAAAGACTTCAGGAGTTAGGTAAAGTGCTTGGTTATGTTGCCCTTGCTATTTGTGGTGTTATTTTCTTACTGGGTATATTGTATGGAAACGACTGGCTCGAAATGTTTATGATGGCGGTCAGTCTGGCTGTTGCAGCTATCCCCGAAGGTCTGCAGATTGTGTCTACTATAGTTCTTGCTATAGGAGTTCAGCGTTTAGTTAAACAGAATGCAATTGTAAGAACTCTGCCTTCTGTTGAGACTTTAGGAAGCACAACCGTAATTTGTTCAGATAAAACAGGTACGCTTACTCAAAACAAAATGACTGTTGTTGAGGGATGGACCGGGGGAAACACTATTAACTTCCGCAATCCACCCACTCCCGATGAGCTGGATGATGATGAGTCGATATTACTCGAATCGTCGCTGCTGTGTACTGATTCTCACCTGAAGATGCTCCCCGACGGAGGTCATGAGCTATCCGGCGACCCAACCGAAACTGCAATTGTAGAAGTAGCCCTCAATCTTGATATGAATAAAAATGAGCTTGAAGTACAGTATCCGCGTGTAGAGGAGGTCCCTTTCGATTCTGACAGGAAACGTATGTCGACCATTAACAAGATGGATGAAGGGCATTATAGGGTTAATGTAAAAGGTGGTCTTGATGAGGTTCTTTCGGTGTCTACGCAAATTCTGATTCATGGAAAGGTGCGTCCTATTACAGAAGAGGATATCAAAACTATTATGAATGAAAACAACAGAATGGCTAAGTCGGCATTGCGTGTTCTTTCTGTTGCATACAAAGATACTGATAAAATTCCTGATAAAATTGATGCAGAGACTGTTGAAAAGGATTTGATTTTCATCGGACTGCTTGGAATGATTGATCCTGCCCGCCCCGAAGTGGTTGAGGCAGTAAGAAAATGTAAAACCGCAGGTATTCGTCCCGTTATGATTACAGGCGACCATAAGGTTACCGCTGTTGCCATTGCTGATGAGATTGGTATTTATGAAGAGGGCGATAAAGCAATAACGGGAACTGTACTTGAAGAAACAACCGACGAAAGTCTGGCTAAGAATGTTTACGACTATTCTGTTTATGCACGTGTAGCTCCTGAGCATAAAGTAAGAATAGTTAGAGCATGGCAGAGTCACGGAGATATTGTAGCAATGACGGGCGACGGGGTTAATGATGCCCCAGCACTCAAGCAGGCGGATATAGGAGTAGCCATGGGTATAGTAGGAACAGAGGTTGCAAAAGATGCATCTGATGTTGTTCTAACCGATGATAACTTCGCAACTATTGTAGGTGCAGTAGAAGAGGGCAGAAGAATTTACGATAATATCCTGAAAGTTATTCAGTTTCTTCTCTCGGCAAATACTGGTGAGGTACTGTTGATATTTATTGCTTCAATATTCAATCTTGGCAATCCGCTATCACCCATATTGATACTGTGGATTAACCTGGTGACAGATAGTTTGCCTGCACTTGCACTTAGCATGGATCCTGCAGAAAAAGATATAATGACACGTAAGCCGAGAGATCCGCGAAAAGGGTTCTTTACTAAAGGAATGATTATAAGAATTGCATATCAAGGCTCTACAATTGGTCTTATTTCTTTGGTTGCATATATTATTGGCCGCTCAGATGGTATTGCGGCAGGTATCGAAGATCCGCAAGCATTGGGTCAAACCATGGCATTTGGTGTTTTAGGTTTCTCGCAACTGTTTCATATACGCAATTTACATTCAAACAAACTATCATCATTCAAAACCAGTCTGTTTGGCAATAAGCAGATGATTGGGGCAATTCTTGTATCTTCGCTTCTAATGCTTGCAGTAATGCTTATACCGGGTGTTATGAGTGTATTCGGACTGGTTAATATGGATGCAGTTCACTGGCTATACGTAATTGGATTATCACTTGTGCCTATCGTTGTTGTTGAGATAGTAAAAGCTCTGAAACTGAATCATACAAAAGATGAATATTAACTCTTAGCTATACGCTATAATAGATGTGTATAGGCTTAAAAAATGTTTATTTATGCGCAAATCATTAGATTTCGTGCATATATTAGAATGTTTTTTGTATTTTTGATTCAATAAATTTCATATTCGTATTTATTCCGCCCTTTTTCTTACAAATAGGTTATTGAGGCAAATCGCTTATAGCGAAAAGATTGTGATATAATAAAAGAACTATATATGGAAAATTTAAATGAAGCATTAGGACTACTTGCTATTGGAATGATTTTAGTATTTATTGTTCTATCACTTGTAGTGCAATTAGGAAATCTGATAATCAGATTAACCAACAGGTTTATGCCTGATGAGGAAAAACCAAAAGCAGGAAGAGGTAATAAAACCAATTCAAAAAAGCTTGCTGCCATTGTAGCTGCTGTTGATGTGGCAACTCAGGGCGAAGGCAGGATAGATTCTATTCAGAAACAATAAACAAAAAACAATAAAACAATTTATGGGAAAAGAGATAAAATTTAGTCTTTTATATAGAGATATGTGGCAATCGTCGGGTAAATATGTGCCTACGGTTGAACAACTTAAAGAAGTTGCCCCACATATAATTGATATGGGTTGTTTCGCAAGAGTCGAAACAAACGGTGGTGGCTTCGAGCAGATTAACCTACTATTTGGAGAAAACCCCAATACGGCGGTACGCGAGTGGACGCAGCCTTTTAATGATGCAGGCATACAAACTCATATGCTTGAGAGAGGTTTGAACGGTATTCGTATGAGCCCCGTTCCAGCTGATGTACGAAAATTAATGTTTCAGGTTAAAAAGAAGCAGGGAACAGATATTGCACGCTCATTCGATGGCTTAAATGACCCCAGAAACTTAGAAAACTCAATTAAATTTGCAAAAGAAGCAGGTATGATTTCTCAGGCAGCTCTCTGTCTTACAGATTCTCCTGTGCATACAGTTGAGTATTACACTAATCTTGCCGATATTCTTGTTGAAATGGGTACAGATGAAATTTGTGTAAAAGATATGGCCGGTGTTGGTCGCCCGGTTACAATCGGAAAAATCATAAAGAATATAAAAGATCGTCACCCGCATATAGTAGTTCAGTATCACGGACATGCCGGTCCCGGTTTCCAGATGGCTTCTATTCTTGAGGCTGCAAGAGCCGGTGCAGAGTACATCGATGTTGGAATGGAGCCTCTTTCGTGGGGAACAGGCCATGCTGATGTTCTTGCTGTTCAGGCAATGCTTAAAGATGCTGGCTTCGATGTTCCTGAGATAAATATGAAGGCCTATATGAAGGTGCGTTCGCTTACCCAAAAATATATCGATGATTTCCTTGGTTACTATATCAATCCTAAAAACAGGGTGATGAACTCATTGCTTATTGGTCCGGGATTACCGGGTGGTATGATGGGTAGTCTGATGTCCGACCTTGAGAATAATCTCAAATCTCTGAATAAATGGAAGAGAAAACGCGATCAGGAGGAGCTTACTCAGGATGATCTGATGGTAAAACTATTTAAAGAAGTTTCTTATGTATGGCCTAAAGTAGGATATCCACCGTTGGTTACCCCATTCAGTCAGTATGTTAAAAACCTGGCACTCATGAATGTTATCCAGCTTGAGAAGGGTAAAGAGAGATGGTCGATGATTGCCGACAATGTTTGGGATATGATTCTTGGCAAGTCGGGTAAACTAACCGGTGAGCTGGCTCCGGAGATTGTGGAGATGGCTAAGAGTCAGGGACGTGAGTTCTACACTGGCAATCCTCAGGATCTATATCCTGATCAGCTTGATGATTTCCGCGCTGAAATGAAAAAGAATAACTGGGATTTTGGTGAAGATGACGAAGAATTACTCGAACTGGCTATGCACCCCGAACAATACAGAGCTTATAAATCAGGTGATGCAAAAAAAGAGTTTGAGGCAGATATTGCAAAGAAAAGAGCTAAAAAAGAGGAGGCAGAAAAGCCCGCAGAATCAGCTCCAATATCTACAAACGGATTCCAGCCTAAGTCGATAGTAGTTAATATCGATAATGAGGAGTATATAGTAAACATCTCTTATCCGGGCAACGGTAGCAATGTTAATGCCCCTGTACAGGCGCAACAACCTGTAGCAGCTCCTGCTCCTGTGGCAGCAACAGCTGTGCTTGAAGGAGATAAAGAGGTTGCTTCCCCGCTTGAAGGTAAATTCTTCTTAACAAAAGAACCTGGTGAAACTCCTATTAAAATAGGTGATAAGGTGAAGGCTAATGATATTATCGGTTATATTGAATCTATGAAGACCTACAATGCAGTAGCTTCAGAGGTAGATGGTACTGTTGCAGAGATCTGTTTCGCAAACGGCGACTCAGTAGAAGAAGATGACATACTCATTAAATTGGCATAATAATGGGTGAATTCTTAAATAACTTACTCGATGTAACCGGCTTTGCAGCCGTTGATTGGGGAACTATACTGATGTGGGTTATATCCGGTGCCCTGTTATATATGGGTATTTTTAAACAGTATGAACCCTTGTTGCTTGTTCCAATTGGTTTTGGGGTACTTCTTGCTAACCTTCCTCTGGCAGGCCTGGCAGTAGTTGAGGCTGATATGGTGGTCAATCCCGACGGTAGTTTAATGAACTTGCCGGAGATTGCTCAAAACTATGGAATTATAAATCTGTTGTATTATTCTCTCATAAAATCAGGAATTCTGCCACCAATTATATTCATGGGGGTGGGGGCTCTAACCGACTTCGGACCGATGTTGAGAAATCTAAAGCTCGCTTTCTTCGGGAGTGCTGCTCAGATAGGTATTTTTACTGTTGTTATTCTTGCTGTATTAATGGGTTACACCTTGCCTGAAGCGGCTTCAATGGGTATTATTGGAGGGGCGGACGGACCAACGGCAATTTACACAACTATTCAGCTTGCACCGCACCTGTTAGGTCCAATTGCAATTGCCGCCTATTCATATATGGCAATGGTGCCGGTAATAATTCCTGCAGTTGCCAAGCTGCTGATGAATGAGGATGATTACAAGATTCATATGAAAAAGCAGGATAAGCTTTATCCTCCAAAATATGAGATTAAGAATTTACGTACGGTAAAGATACTATTCCCTATCGTATTAACATTGGTGGTTGCAGTGCTTGTGCCTTCTTCAGCACCACTTATTGGTATGTTGATGCTTGGAAACCTGCTTAAAGAAATCGGACCAAATACTGCGCGCCTGGCTGATGCGGCGTCTGGACCGATTATGAATACAGCCACTGTTTTCTTAGGCATTTGTGTTGGAGCTACTATGCCTGCGGAGGTGTTCCTCAGATGGGAAACAATAGGAATTCTTGTTCTTGGCTTGTTCGCCTTTGCAATATCAATTGCCGGTGGTATATTTGCTGTTAAACTATATAATAAAGGTTCTAAGAAGAAGATTAACCCTCTTATTGGAGCAACGGGTCTGAGTGCCGTACCAATGGCTTCACGTGTTGCTAATGAGGAGGCTTTAAAGTATGATAAATCAAATCATATCCTTCAGTATTGTATGTCGAGCAACGTTTCCGGCGTAATCGGTTCTGCTGTTGCTGCAGGGGTATTAATCTCTTTCTTAGGATAAATTATTATACAAACCGATTAGATTTGGTTGAAAATATTGTTAAGAGGCTGTCTCGTTATTTAGTATGAGACAGCCTTTTTAAGTACCCCCACGGTATAGACATTTATTAGTCTTTTCCGGGAAATAGATTAAATTATAAGTGGATTAAAAACAAAAAAAAGACCGTCAGTATAAAACTGACGGCCTCCAATAAATTCTGTTTTGCTTAATCAGAAATATTTCTGAATAATGCTGTTAGTTCTGACGTCTGCCATCCTGCTGGTTATCGTCTCTTGCCGGACGAGGCAGTAATACCTTGCGCGACAATTTAAACTTACCTGATCTTTGATCTATATCAATTAGTTTAACTTCGATCTTGTCACCTTCAGAAATTCCTGTATCCTCGATGCTCTCGAAGCGTTTCCAGTCGATTTCCGAAATATGCAGCAATCCATCCTTGCCCGGTAGGAATTCGCAGAACAGACCATAAGGCATTACCGAACGAACAGTTGCTTCATAAACTTCTCCTACTTCAGGAACAGCTACAATACCTTTAATCTTGGCTAATGCAGCATCAATAGAATCTTTGTTGGTTGCTGAGATTTCAACATGTCCCTTGTCGTCAATTTCCTCAATTGTGATAGTTGCACCGGTCTCTTCCTGAATACCCTGAATAATTTTTCCACCCGGTCCGATTACCGCACCAATGAAATCTTTAGGGATATCCAGAGATACAATGCGCGGAGCATGTGGTTTCATATCTTCACGAGGTTCAGACATGGTTTCCATCATTTTGCCCATTATATGCTCGCGACCGGCTTTTGCTTGTGCCAAAGCCTGTTCAAGAACTTCATAAGAAAGTCCGTCAACCTTTATATCCATTTGAGTTGCAGTAATACCATCAAGTGTACCGCAAACTTTAAAGTCCATATCTCCCAGATGGTCTTCATCACCAAGGATATCAGACAGGATTGCGTAATTCTGTCCTTTATTCTCAGAGATCATACCCATAGCGATACCGCTAACAGGTTTTTTTATCTTCACACCAGCATCCATTAGAGCAAGCGTACCTGCACAAACAGTAGCCATGGAAGAAGAACCATTCGATTCTAGTATATCTGAAACTACACGAACCACATAAGGGTAGTCTGTAGGAATCATACGTTTAAGAGCACGGTGAGCCAGATTCCCGTGACCAATTTCACGACGACCGGTTCCGCGGTGCGGGCGTGCGTCTCCTGTTGAGAATGGTGGGAAGTTGTAATGCAGCAGGAATCTATCGTGACCCTTTACGAGTGCATCATCAATAATCTTCTCATCGAGTTTTGTTCCCAATGTAACTGTTGTAAGGGACTGAGTTTCGCCACGTGTAAATAGAGAAGAGCCGTGGGGACCGGCTAAGAAATCAACTTCACTCCATATTGGACGAATTTCTGTTGTTTTTCTTCCATCCAAACGTTTTCCTTCATCAAGAATTGAGCGGCGCATTGCCTCTTTTTCAAGATCGTGATAGTAGCGTGAAATCATTGCACCCTTCTCTTCAAGATCCTCTTCAGAAAGAGATTCGAGGAAGTCGGTCTTAATTTGTTCAAACGCTGTTATACGCTCATGCTTGTTTGGATTCTGTGATGACGCAACTGCATAAGCACGATCGTAACATTTGTCCCAAACCAGTTTACGCACTTCATCGTCGTTATCTTCGTGGCTATATTCGCGCTTTACGGTAGTACCTACCAGTTCTGAAAGCTCGATTTGTGCCTGACAATGTTTTTTTATCTCTTCGTGGGCAAATTTGATAGCTTCAAGCAATTCTGCTTCAGAAGCTTCATCCATTTCACCCTCAACCATCATAATATTATCGATAGTTGCGCCAACAACTATGTCCATATCAGCTTTTTTCAACTGACTGAACGTAGGGTTAACCACCAACTCACCATCAATTCTTGCAACTCGCACTTCAGATATTGGTCCGTTGAATGGAATATCGGAAACCGCAAGAGCAGCCGAAGCAGCTAAACCGGCCAATGCATCCGGCATATCCTCACTGTTTGATGAAAAAAGGATAACGTTAACAAAAACATCAGCATGATAATCATCAGGGAAAAGCGGACGCAAAGCACGGTCGATAAGTCTGCTTGTTAAAATCTCAGAGTCCGAAGGTCTTCCTTCTCTTTTAAGGAAACCACCGGGAAAACGACCGGCTGAAGCAAACTTCTCTCTGTATTCAACCTGTAGGGGCATAAAATCTGTACCCGGAGTTGCATCTTTGGCGGCAGTCACAGTCGCCAACAGAAAAGTATCACCCATTCTTAGGGTAATGGCACCATCGGCCTGTTTGGCAAGTTTCCCCGTTTCCAGCGTAATCTCACGCCCGTCTGGCAGCTCGATTCGCTTAGTTATTGGATTTGTCATAAAATAAAACTGTTTTTCTTTATATAAAATTCCCACAAAGGTACACAAAGTTTTGGTTTCTTGGGATATACTTGTTGAGAAAATGTTATTGAGTATAAAATTATAGTTACTTATGTAGGGTTACCAGTAAGAATGTGCTATTAGTAATAAATTCATGCTGATTGCAAGTTCTTAAATTTATTAAGATAACTTTTTTATGATTTGTTTATTGAACTGAAACTATGTAAAAATTGTTACAGAAGTGATTGATAAATATATAATTGAATGTATTTAGTATATGAGTGAATAATTCCTTAATAATACCTGAATTCAACTGTTTTTAATTGAAAGGTGTCGGATTGTTGAAGGAATGCATATGAAAAAGATAAAACCCATATTATTCTATCTGTTGTTTGTCATAGGCATGACATATTCTTGTGAAGATAAGGATCCTGTAATAATGGTTACAGCTGTTTCATTGAACAAGACCTCT
>CAZYNA010000020.1:31625-34526 GCA_964648775.1 uncultured Proteiniphilum sp.
ACAGCCGAATGTACTGTTACTGTAAGAGAAATCCGGTTGTCGCTGTCGCAAGTTAATGCTGAAATATCCGATGAAGGAGGCTTGATTTCTATAGATGTAATTGCCAGTGATGATTGGACTATTACTGCAAAACCCGATTGGGTATCAGTTACACCATTATCAGGATTCGGCTCAGAGACAGAAGCAAGCAAGGTAGATATTTCAGTTTCACAATTTGATGAAACGAACTCTTCCCGAACAGGAAATATTATTTTTAAGCTAAATAACAGGGACCTTACTGCCATATTTACGATAAACCAGTATAATAATACTACTATTACTTATGAAGATGGCGAATATTTAAGAGTGCAGAGCTCAACTGAAGGAGATGGAATAGATATAGTTTTCGTTGGTGATGGATATACAATTGACGATATTGTAAGTGGTCAGTATAGTCAAAATATGAATGATGCTATTAATCATTTTTTCGATATTGAGCCTTACAGAACATATAGAAATTATTTTGATGTTTATATTATCTATGCTATCTCAGAGGAAAGTGGCATAAGTGATCACAACACAACAAAAAACACAACGTTTTCCTCTAAATATGAGAGTCAAAATAGTACAAGAATGTCCACTGATATTGATAAATGTATGGAATATGCAGAAATGGTTCCACTGAGCGGGGGGCTATCTGAAACTTTAATAACAGTAATTACAAATAGCTCAAGATATGCAGGTACAGCATGGCTATTCTCAGATGGTATGGCAATTTCAATTGTACCTGTTTCTAATCGTGCATATCCATATGATTTTCGTAGTGTGCTTCAACACGAATCAGGTGGTCATGGATTTGGTAAGCTTGCAGATGAATACGCGTCAAATGATTCAGCAATACCTGAGGATATGATAGAGTATCTGAGAATATGGCAAGATTTAGGGCACTATAAAAATGTAGACGTTACAAATAATCTGTCCGAAATTCTATGGAATCATTTCATAGATGACCCCTCTTATTCATATGTTGGTGCATATGAGGGTGGCTTTCTTTACTCAACCGGAGTTTGGAGACCTGAACCAACGAGCCTAATGATTAACAATATATCATATATAAATGCACCGGGCAGGGAATTGATTGTTAAGCGCATTAAACAACTTGCCGGTGAAGCATTCTCATTTGAAGAGTTCAAACTTAAAGATGTTAGGGAAACCAATGCCTTAACCAGATCGGCTAATATTATTATTGACAAAAAGATGTTGCTCCCTCCTCCTATATTGATAAGAGTGGATTAAGATTATCCAACAAAAAAGACAGGAATGTCTGTCACAGACACTCCTGCTTCTGGGAAAGAATTTAAATTTACGGCATTATATAAAACGATATTTGCAGTTATTGTAATTCATTAAATTCAATTCCCTTATAAATAGTGAAAAATTTATTTTGCTACTTCAACGCGACGAGCTTTAATGGTAAGAGTATCTGATCCGGTAGTTTTTGGATCTTTTCCTTCACCTGAAGTCGTCATTCTTGAAGCACTTATACCCTGTCCAACCAGATAAGCTTTAACAGCTTCTGCACGGCGCATAGATAGTCCGTCGTTGTAATTCTCCGGACCATAATGGTCTGTATAACCTGTAATAACAACATCTGTGTCATTAAACTCTTTCAACACAGACACGATTGTATTTAGCTCCTCAGCATACTTGCTTGTATTAACATTATCCTTATCGAAATCGAAGTGGATAGGTGGCAATACAGGGAATTCCTTCACCACAGGAGCCGGAGCAGGCGGCTCTGGTTTAGGCTCAGGCTTTGGAGCAGGAGCCGGTGGAGGCGTAGGAGCAGGAGGATCGTAGTAAACAGGCTCGGTGCGAGTATATGTTTTACCAAGATTAATTTTTAGACCTGCAAGTGCATTAAATTGCCAGTCGGGATGATCAGCTTTCTTAGAGTTGAAATGATCAGTAAGAACATTAGCATTGCCCTCAATCATAAACGAAACTGCATCACTTAGTCTGAAGTCAAACCCCAAACCAAATCTTCCACCAGGAAATCCCTTGCTGTCTTGCCACAGATACTCCAGCTTATAATCACCAACATTTAATGCATTGGCTTCATCGTTTTCGAATCCGTAAGCATAGGCACCCCCTGCAAACAGGTAAGGATTAAATACCCTGTCGGGATTAAACCCACTAAACATAGATCTTAAATCCAAAACAAGATCCAGATTACCCTGAATAAACTTAAAAGAATAAAGTTGAGCAGGAGCTACCCAGCCACCTTTGCCTTGCCATCCCGATGCACCCAGTCGCATTCCGAACACAGGGCTGAACTTATACCCCAAATTAAGGGCTGCAGCAGGAGAGACCAGATCCATAAAGTCTGCTTCACCAAGTGTGTGAGCAGCACCACCTTGCAACTGTAAAAAGGCGTGTGGTTTAAAAACCGTTTTACCCTCTTCCTTTATTTCCCTTTCTTGAGCTAAGACCAGTGTAGGTAAAAGGATTAAAGCAATTACATAGATAAAAATCTTTTTCATAGGCTTTTTTTACTTAATTAATTAATAATTCAACTTAATAGAGTGTTTTTATTATTCTCTGTATATTTTTTCATCTATCATTCCGGTTTTTTTACCTGGTTAATTAGTGAGTAAAGGCATCCACAAAAATGTGGACGCCTTCCCTCAACGGGGCTCACTAATTCTCTCTACCTTATTATTACTAATTCACCTTTATAACCAGGTTTTCTGTTGTTATTCCCCAACGATGTTTTAATTCGGCAGGGATAGTTACTTCTAATCCGCTTGGTAGCGGGCTGCCACTATTATTCACTAATTTAAAACGATAGCGAATAGGTGTACGCTTGCTGTAATAGCTCCGTGCATCTGCAGTTTGGAATTTTTCAATGACTACCTCAAC
>CAZYNA010000021.1:0-34452 GCA_964648775.1 uncultured Proteiniphilum sp.
CCTCAGGCATTTATTGAATCGGTTATTGATATTATCCGCAATGAGATGCGCCTGACACTAGTGGATGGCATCAAATATCAGCGTATTGACAATGATATGTGGTGTCAGGAATTGTTTGAAAATAGTGAATTGAAAGGTTATTTGAACAGCAATCTGCTGGAAAGTAATAAATCTCCTTACAATTACGTAATCTATGATTCGATTGTGGAGCTTAATATGGCAAAACGTTTGGAGAGTTCGGAAAATGTGAAGGTGTTTACTAAATTACCCTCGTGGTTTAAAATTGAAACTCCGCTTGGATCTTATAATCCCGACTGGGCTCTTGTATGGGATGATGGCGAGGATCAAAAATTATACTTTATAGTAGAAACTAAAGGTGGCATGTTTGCTGATTCCACTTCCTCTACCGAAGACAAGAAAATTGATTGTGGAAAGAAACATTTTTCTGCATTAGAAACGGGTGTTGAATTTACAAGATCAGATACTTTTGATAAATTGAAGGAGAGAATTATTGTTTAACAGGGCTTTTTACTTGAAATAAATTATGATATCTCTTGAATCAACAGCTTTTTCAAACAAATATCTTAAAAAGATACAAATCAATGGTTTAACTATGCTTACAGATGAAAATAAGTGAAGCAGAAAAAAAGTGTATAATATTTCATGATATGATAAACAATACCTTGTCTGGTTCCTCTTTGTGTTCTCGGCAAAGACAATAACCAGTGAATAAGCACTATTTATGTAAATATTTCACTAAAGATTGGTTTAAAGCAACATATTTATTTATTTTTGCAATCAAATTCGCAGAAGATCAATATGTCTTTGAGTTTCTATTCGATTAATAAAATCATAAAAATACTTTCGGTAATAGCTCTGGTTGTAACTTTTGCAGCTTGCGGCGCAGGTAAATCATCTGTGGCAAGTAAACAAAAGCAGTCGTCTGCTATTCAGGATGACCTTTTGGCTTATAGTAAAAAGTACCTGGGCAGGCCATACAGATATGCAGGGAAAGGGCCTAATGCTTTCGACTGCTCTGGTTTTACTTCATTTGTATTTAAAAATTTCGGATATAATCTTAGCTCCAGTTCTGCGGGACAAGACAGGCAAGTACCTACCATCGAACGAAAAGAAAAACTAAGTGTGGGTGATTTGGTGTTTTTTGAAGGAAGGAGAAGAAATGGTGTGGTTGGCCATGTTGGTATTGTATCGGAGATCTCTTCAAACGGGAACTTCAAATTTATTCATGCATCAACAACAAGTGGAGTAATAATTTCAAATTCAACCGAACCATACTATGCATCCAGATATCTGCGTGGAGGTAGAGTTCTGGAAGATAATGCATCTTATGTAACAAAACAACCTGAAATAATTGCCCAATCAAAAGCTAATCAGCAAAAGGTTACTCAAACTGCAATAAAACCTAAAGAAATTACTACTCAAAACAGCAATACTACCGAAGTAGAAAAGAACGAAACAATAACGCTTGTGCAGACAGATCCTCTGAAAAACCCGCCTGTTAAGGAAAGCGGGACAAGCAGTATTAATAAAGTTAACTCAGAAATTGCTTTAAGGAAAGAGACTGACCTTGTTCCACCTCCATCTCAAATACATACTGTATTGGCAGGCGAAACACTCTATTCAATTTCTAAAAAATATGGCTGTTCAATTGAGCAGTTAAAAACATGGAATCCTCAACTGAACTCCATGTTAAAAGCAGGTGACAACCTGACTATTTTATTTGAATAATTTATCCTCTATTGTGCTGCTCTAAAAACAGCTGCAGGCACTTTCTGTGGTGGATTAATATCCATTGGCTCCGACGATGAATGAGGAACAGGAGCGTTAGAAAACAGTACGTGAGGATATGTAAATACTTTAGCCGGATCTTCAATTCTCACAATAACTGTTGGTAATGACGACGAAGAGCCATTTTTTCTATGAACAACATCAAGTACAGTTAACGCTACAACACCCAAATTATCACCTTTTAGATTTGCATTTAACGGATCGTAGTTGATTGATATATCGCTGTCGTAAACAACTGCGTATACAGTATGACCGATAAGCATAGTGAGTCCGGTAGCTCTTAAAGGCACAACCTCGGGCACTTTATCCAGATACTGATCATTTCCGTTGTGTCCCAATCCATAACCCGGTCCGAATAAAAAATTAAAGATACCGTTTCCGGTGGGACCGGCATCTTTCCAGCTCTTTGGAATAAAAGTAGGCGCAAACCATCCCTCATCTCCTACCTGACCGGTATAAAGTGATATCTGTTTGCCGATATTCTCTTTAAAGAATGGAAGTACTTCACGTAGTCCGATTTCCGATTTATCATCGTTAATCTCCCAGTCCTTGAAATCATTCAACTCATCACCATTATCTATACTCTCTTCGTCGATTAACAGAAAAACGGCTTGAGAAATTTCGGACTTCTCATACTCTTTACTAACTTCATCATAGTAAAGTTCACTTCTTCCCTCAATAATGTCCATTTTATCTTCTCCAAAAGAACATGATAAAAGTGTAATTGACATAACCATTATTGATAGCCAAACAAGGTTAGATTGATAGTTGTGTTTCATTTTAATCCAAATTTACTTTATAAACATCTGTATTACACAAAGATACATTTTTATAAAATTATAAAACAACTACATTTGCGTTATTAATTATATTTAATATAGAAACCGCCCTGTTAACATAGATTTGCCCCTATTTAGTTGCAAATAAAGGACATACGACAAGTTGTTGAAGAATAAAGACAGATTATCCGGCTAAAAAAATTGATTGTTTATTATTTGGTTAAAAAGTGATATATTCGTCTTGTTTATGTATTTTTGCAAACTAAATATTTAAGGGAATAATAACTATGATTACTGCAGAACAATTAAAGGATGTGCAGGAGCGCGAGAATGCGCTGAGGGGGTATCTTTGACATAGATTCAAAGACTATACAGCTTGAAGAGGAAGAGCTTCGCACTCAATCTCCTGATTTTTGGAGTGATAGCAAATCGGCCGAAGCACAAATGAAAATAGTTAGAGAACTAAAGTTTTGGGTTGAATCTTACAACGAAGTTAAATCGGCTTCGGAGGAGCTTGAACTTGCATTTGAGTTTGTGAAGGAAGGTATTATCTCTGAAGATGAGCTTGATAAAAATTATGACATTGTTATCAGTCTGATTGAAGACCTTGAACTGAAAAACATGCTGCGCCGGGAAGAGGATAAGCTAGGGGCAGTTTTAAAGGTAAATGCCGGAGCAGGCGGCACAGAGAGTCAGGACTGGGCATCTATGCTCTTTAGAATGTATCAGCGTTGGTGCGAGAATAAACAATATAAAACCACTGTTACAAACTGGCAGGACGGTGATGACGCAGGTATCAAGACTGCAACTCTGCAGGTTGAAGGTGAATTGGCTTACGGGTTTTTAAAGAGTGAGAATGGTGTACACAGATTGGTTCGTGTTTCTCCATTTAATGCTCAGGGAAAGAGAATGACCTCTTTTGCATCTGTATTTGTTGTGCCATTGGTGGATGACTCCATTGAAATTGAGATAAACCCGGCTAATTTAAGCTGGGACACATTCCGCTCATCAGGAGCCGGTGGACAGAATGTAAATAAAGTAGAAACAGGGGTAAGGCTTCATTACCTGTATACCGATCCCGACACAGGCGAAGAGCAGGAGATCGTTATCGAAAACACTGAGAGCCGCTCACAGCATGGCAACAGAGAAAATGCGGTACGTTTGTTAAAATCTCAACTCTATGAAATTGAACTCGAAAAAAGAAAGGCGGCACAGGCAGCTGTAGAGGCCGGCAAAAAGAAAATTGAATGGGGATCGCAAATACGTAGTTATGTTTTTGACGACCGCAGAGTAAAAGATCACAGAACAAACTATCAGACTTCTGATGTTAATGGTGTAATGGATGGAGATTTAGATTCATTTATAAAAGCTTACCTGATGGAGTATGGAGGCGGGTAATCTTAAATAAAAACGAAAATGTATTATGCAAAAGTGGAAAAGCTCAAGATACCAATTAGTGCTGATAGGTCTGATTATTCTGCTTGCAATTATAATTTTCAAGGAACTCCAAAATTACCTTGGTGGCTTTATGGCAGCTATTGCAATGTATGCATTGCTTAGAGGCCGGATGGTAAAGTTAGTTGAAGTTCATGGATTAAGTTGCGGATTAAGTGCATCAATTATTGTTTTAGTTTCATTTTTCTTCATCCTTATTCCGGTTACGGGAATAGGATTTCTGGTTGCTGACACAATTTCGGGAATTTCAATTGATCCTACAGAAATAACTATTGCGGTAAATAATTTTGCAAATAAAGTTGAGAGTCTTTTTGGTATTGAAATACTCACACAAGACAATCTTGCGCATGTATCTCAGGCGGGCACAACAATTGTGCAGGTTTTTGTTTCGGGACTTAGTTCAATGTTAATAAATAGTGCAATTGCAATTTTTGTTCTATTTTTTATGCTTCTAAGATACGATAGTTTTGAAAAGGTGATATATGAGACCATTCCGCTAAATGATGACAATAAAATTATTTTAGTACTTGAAACTAAATCAATTATTCTGTCTAATGCTATTGGTATACCCGTTGTTGCAATAACTCAGGGAATATTAGCATATGCAGGCTTCCTTTTTTTGGGAGTAAACAATCCACTTGTGTATGCTGTGCTGGTTTCTTTTGCAACTATCATTCCTGTTCTTGGAACCGCTCTGGTGTGGGTGCCAATAGGTATTTCCGCATTTATTAACGGTGACCCCGTTAGAGGGATTTTAATTTTGTCGTACGGACTGCTCATCATAGGTGGATCAGACGCAATAATCCGTTTTGTATTACAAAAAAAGCTTGCTAACATTCACCCTTTAATAACATTTTTTGGAGTGTTAATCGGGCTGGCAATGTTTGGTTTTTGGGGTATAATCTTCGGTCCACTCCTCCTTTCGTTCCTGATACTCTTATTCAACATGTACAGACATGATTTTGTAGAAGGCTCAACAGCACAGCCTCGCGTAACAACTACCGAAGATTTTCAGAGTAATATTTTGTTAAGGAAAAGGATAAAAAAGAGAATGGACTAACCTTAAATATTAAGCGATTGCTCTATAGAAACTCCAAATAGAGCAAAGTCATATTTAGCAGGATCATTCTTATCCAATATTTTAAGATTATCGGTAAGCTCAACAGCAGTCTTCCAGTCGGTTTGCTTTCTGGTGATAAGTCCCAGTTTACGAGCAGTCCTGTCCACATGCAAATCAATGGGGCACACAAGTTCGCTTTGCGGTATTCTATCCCATAAACCAAAATCAACGCCCTTATCATCTTTTCTAACCATCCACCTTAAATACATATTCAGCCTCTTGCAAGCGGAGTTTCTTGCAGGCGTTGCAACATGCTTTCTTGTTCTTTGCGGCGCATTGGGATGATCAAAGAATGAAGTCTCGAAACTAACTAAAGAGTGCTCTATAGAAACAAACTCTCCGTTAAATAGAAATGCATCCTCAAGAGATGAGCTCTCAGCGTAAAACCTTTTAAAGAAATCTACAAAGTATAGTAAATCTGTGTCATTAAAGGTGCGGTGTTTAAAACCCTCCAAACCCTTTAAATCATTATCGCTATGTTCTTTAATAAACCTATACGGCTCATTACCAAATCTATTAGCAAGCTCGAAACATTTATTTATAATAGTTTTTCTTTGACCCCATGCTAAAGTTGCAGCAAAAAACCCCATAATTTCCTGATCCTGTTTATTTGTAAAACTATGAGGAATGGAAATAGGATCTTTCTCTATAAAGGATGGATTATTATATTGTTCAACTTTTTGTTCAAGAAGTTCTTTTAATTTTACCATAGGAGATTAATTAGTTACCACAAAATTACTGCTATTTCTTAAAAAACCTTACATTTGTAACTATAATTATTTTTACTGTAATTACTTTGATAAATGAGACGGATACTCTACCCTATTCAAATTAGTCTGAGGAGCATCTTTTTATTAACGCTTTGTTTATTATCTCACAACCTACTGGGTCAAATAAGCTATGGAGGTCAGCCACTTCCCTTGTCTGTTGATATAGGATTAAGGACCTTCTCGCCCTCTGCAGATATTTTTATTGAAATGCCGGAGTTCAATATTCAGCAGGCAATGTGGCGTTCTGAGCAGGAGAGGCTAAACTTTAAGAGTTTGGAGTTTGCGCATAAATTTGATGTACATCTCAGGCCTGATAACTCGGGAGTAACATTTGTTGTGGGAGATATGAGTGTCTGGAGAGTTGGCATTCGTTCAAAAGGAGCTTATTCTCTGAATATAATCTTCTCAAAATTTAATATTCCGGAAGGGGCTAAACTATTTATATACAATTCAGACCAATCAGAGATTCTTGGCTCATTTACACATGAGAATAATACGGAATTAAATATTTTACCGGTTCAGCCAATTGGAGGTGAAGAATTGATTGTTGAGTATCAGGTACCTTTAAACAAAGCTCTTGATGGAGAGATTGAGATTGGGGAGGTCAATCATGACTATGTTGGAATTTTCAGAGCCACAGAGCCCAGAGATCCTGCACAGGACTGCCATCCAAATCTGATATGTTATCCCGAAGATATTGAGCCCGGAAGCGGTGTTGTTGCACTGATTATTAACGGTAACACTTATTGTACGGGAGTAATGGTTAATAATAGTGCAGAGGACGGAACTCCTTATTTGCTTACAAACACTCATTGTTTAAACAGTAATTATAACGCTTCGTTTCTGGCTGACAGGAAATATGATATTGTTGCAGGAAGTATAGTGGCATTTTTCAACTACCAATCTCCCAGCTGCTCAACCAATATAAGAGGACCATTGCAGATGACTATGGCATCGGCCGACTCAGTTCTGATAAGTGAACGTCACGATATATCATTACTGAAGCTAAAAGAGGCACCTCCAAAAGAGTATCAGCCATATTATCTGGGATGGAACTCAGGCTCTTCTCTTCCCCCTCCTTTTCATGGCATTCATCACCCAAACGGAGGGATTAAAAAGGTGGCCATTGAAAACGATCAGTTGGCAATTGGCTCATTTACCGATCCACGATACAATATGGAGCCAAACTCTCACTGGGCAGTGAGAGCATGGGATACCGGAGCAACTGAGGAGGGATCTTCGGGTTCGCCATTATTAGATAGTGAAAAAAGGATTGTAGGCACATTAACAGGAGGTGAGTCTTACTGCTCATCACCGAAAGGACCTGATATTTACGCATCTTTAAACAAATTCTGGAATGTGGAAGGGTCTATTGAAAACCCTAATTCACTGAGCCATTATCTTGATCCTTTGAATCTTGGGACATCAACGCTTGGAGGATTTAATCCGTATGAAGGTGAAACTTTCACAAAAAGTCACAACTACAAACCGGAAGAGAATCCAACAGAGACTTATTTTGAATCTGTAAGAATGTTTGCTACAAACAACAGGTTTGGTTATACTGAATTTGCCGAAGAGTTTTACGCTAAAAGCAGTGTTACACTGGAGGGTGTTTTTATAGCTTCGCCAATTACAAGTGATATTTCCGGAACAAATATCAGAATAGGTGTGTACACAGGGGAAAAGGGACCGGGTACATTACTTTACGAAATACCATATAACTATAGTTACAGATATTACAGTAATCAGGGATTTCATACAGGCAATCGCGATATGAAACACAATATCGAGAATTATATCAGATTTGAAACTCCAATAACTATTTCAGGACGTTTTTATCTTTCATATAGGGATATTAATAATTCCGGCAACGGTTTCTCTTCTTTCAATACAGAGCCAAGAGCAATTGGTTCGACTGCAATATCAACAGCATGGATGAAGAGTTCGTTGGGCTGGGTAAACTCTTCTGAAAACATAGAAAACCCTATTAACACATCACTTTTTATTGCACCATATTTAGTTGGAGATGCAAGTATTGAAGTTGAGCCGGAGTTGGTGGAAACTAATATTTCTGTCTATTATTCGGGAGAAGTGAAGCGTATTTTTATAGAATCGAACAATGACCTGATGGAATGGGAGATTTATTATGTTTCAGGACAAAAAGTACATCAGGAGAGAGCAGACATAAGTATTAGCAGAGCTTCATACTCAGCATCACATTTAACCAGGGGAGTTTATATTGTAAAAGTGAAGACCATAAATGGCACTGTAAGCACAAAAAAGGTTTTAGTTATTTAGTTATTAGTTATTTCCCCAAAGTATCAGTAATATTATCAACTATCTCCTCAATTGAAGCTTCCTCCACATTATTCATCTGTCTGTTCAGATAGTCGGAAATAACAGAACTAACTTCAACCTTTTCAATGTCTTCGGGCTTGTTTGGGTCTTCGGCAACTACCTCTGCAGTTTCCTTAGGTATAATTTC
The DNA here is from genome assembly GCA_964648775.1 of uncultured Proteiniphilum sp. Lineage (GTDB taxonomy): Bacteria > Bacteroidota > Bacteroidia > Bacteroidales > Dysgonomonadaceae > Proteiniphilum. The sequence continues at coordinate 8,419 of CAZYNA010000021.1, forward strand.
TGTCTTTTGTCCAACAATAAGCTGGTCGCCAATATTAATTCTTGTTGATCTCAAACTATTCCAGGATCTTAATTGCGCAACAGCTACGTTATTATTGCGGGCAATCTCACCAAGAGTATCTCCTTTTCTAACTCTATAGTAGGTATTTACCGTTTTTGTATCTGAACCCGATGCTGCTTGTGCCAATTGAGTGCCGTTATCATTATTAGCCGGAGCAGGCGCTGCTCTTTTTCCAACAATCAGTCGCTTTCCAATACTCAGCCTGTCTGAGGTGAGTCCGTTCCACGATCTGATAAGTGCGACAGTTGTTCCATTTCTTCTGGCGATAGTGGACAGGTTATCTCCGCTCTTTACACTATAAAGTACATTAGTTACATTACCGTCGCTTTGAGAATAAGTTCCGTCAATATGACCATCGGTATATGTTCTGTGAGTAAAGTAACTATTCCTGTCGTAGTTCATTATTGAATCATTATGCTCAATAAAAGCATACATATTTTCGGTTGGTAATACCAAAACATAGTTTTTATTATCAGCAGGTATTCTATCCTGCTTAAACTGAGGATTCAGTCTCTTTATCTCACTTACAGGGATATCCAATACCGCAGATATTTGCTCAAAATGAACAGCATCGTTTACATGTATTGTATCAAGAGCAACAGTTGTTCCATGAGAGTATGCAGGGCAAATTCTATGATCATCATGATAATTCATAATATAATTTGCAGCAATAAAAGCAGGTACATAACCTCTGGTTTCTTTAGGCAATCTATGATAAATCTCCCAGTAATCTCTTTTACCACCACTACGGGCAATTGCTTTATTTACGTTACCCGGGCCACAGTTATAAGCCGCAATGACAAGGTTCCAGTCGCCATAAATAGCATATAAATCCTTGAGATATTTTACAGCAGCCTCAGTAGATTTTTGAGGATCCCTTCTCTCATCAACCAGACTGTTTATCTCGAGGCCATAACCTTTTCCTGTTCTAAGCATAAACTGCCATAAGCCGGTTGCACCTACACGGGAAACAGCTGTGGGATTAAGGGCTGATTCTATAATTGGTAAATATTTTAATTCAAGAGGGAGTCCATACTTATCCAAAGTCTCCTCAAACATAGGAAAATAGTACTCGCCCAGCGAAAGCATATAACTAACCTGATTTCTCCTTCGCACTGAATACATCTCAATGTAAGATCTTACAACCTGATTATAAGACAACTCCATTTCTGTTGGTAATCCATATAACCTGTTAGCATAAACAGTATCATGAAATACAATATTATCTCCTCTCTCGCAAACCACATCCGATTTAGATAAATCTAATTGCCATTCATGCAAAAGATTAGCCAAATCCTCAGTCATGCTTTCGGGGAAAACAATAGAATTGTCGTGTATACTGTCAGCTGCACTAATTTCTTTATTTACCGACAGATTGTTTTGAGCAAATAAGATTATGTTGCCAGTTAAATAAATTATAATTAATAAAACACCTCTCATAATTTTCTATTTTCCGGTTCTAAAAATTGATGCTCCACTGCAGTCCGAAGGAGCTTCCCAAATAGCTGCCCCTTTCCTCTCTTATCATGGCGGGAGCAACTCTCATTGATAAATCGGGGCTCATATCAAAATCAAATAGTTGAGCATCAACATATGCATCTACTATAGCCAGAAGATACCAGGCAAAGGTTCCAATTATACTTAAGTCCCTATAATAACGATAATAATCTTTTCTTTGTTGCAAAACATCTGTAAACCACTCTTCATCAACCGAATCATGATTCATTCCAAAAGGGAGCATATCATGCCATCTGTTGGTTTCAGGATTACCATCAACAATATCCATGTAGGAAACAAGATAATCCTGATAATAACCATTGTTCCAGCTAATAGCATACGTAAATCCAACAAAACCACCATATACAATTGGCAGTTTCCAGTATTTTCTATTGTAAATCTGTCCTAAACCCGGAAAGATAGCGGAGTATATTACAGCTTTTCGTGGTGTGGGTTTAAACATATAGGATGGAGCAGTAAGCGCATCAGAAAATGTGGGGTCATCATTTTGAATAACAAGCACAGTTCCATTGTCCAGACTTGCAGAATCTTCCTGAACAACATTTATACTATCCTGCTGTTGCGGAGGAGTATACTGCGCCTGAAGTGTGGCAGAATATAAAACGACAAAAGTACAAACAAGCATTACTGCAATCCTCATCTCACATGATTATTTTTTCATTTTATCGAACATAACAATAATACGCTCTAAATCTTCCGGAGAGTTAAAAGGAATAGTTATCTTACCTTTTCCTTTTTTGTTGTAGTTGAACTGAACATCTGTTTGGAAGTAGGATGAAAGATGCTCCTTTAAGACAGCAAAATCATCAGGAAGCTCTTTCTTTGGACGATTCTTACCAGCTTTGTCAGTTTTATTTTCCGGCTCTGTAAGCTCATCTATTGACTTCCCCTGACCGAAATCACGTACAATGGTCTCTACATTTCTGACCGATAGTCCATCACGTATAATAACATTGTAAAGCGAGAGTTGTGCTACAGGATCATTTAATGTAACCAAGGCACGGGCGTGCCCCATGTCAATCTTTTTATTCTTTACGCCCATCTGAACTTCTGCAGGCAGTTTTAGCAAACGAAGATAATTGGTTACGGTAGCACGTTTTTTACCAACCCGTTCGCTCAACTGCTCTTGTGTTAAAGAGAGTGTATCAATGAGTTTTTGATAGGCAAGTGCTATTTCTATGGAGTTCAGGTCTTCCCGCTGAATATTTTCAATCAGCGCCATCTCCATAGTTTCGTCGTCTTCAACTGTTTTAATATATGCCGGAATTGTGGTTAATCCGGCCATTTTGGAAGCACGGTATCTTCTTTCACCTGCAATTATCTCATATGAGTCATCATCGGTCTTTCGGAGCGTTATTGGTTGAACAAGCCCAATAGATCTGATTGAGGCAGATAACTCCTTTAATGCTTCTTCATCAAATGATCGTCTTGGTTGATCGGGATTAGGAACAATTTTACTCAGTTCTACCTCATTTATTGATGATGAGCCCTGTGTGTCGCTGTCACTAAAGGTGATTAGTGCATCCAAACCTCTTCCTAATGCATTCTTTTTAGCCATAATCTAATTGGTATGAGCTACAAAGTTAGCCATTTTTTTCAATTAGCTCTTTTGCAAGCTGTAAGTAATTAATTGCGCCGTTGGAACCGGCATCATACATTAAAGCAGGTTGTGCAAAGCTTTGAGATTCACTGAGAGTAATATTTCTTTTTATTACTGTTTTAAAGACCAGTTCTTTAAAATGATGTTTAACCTCTTCATAGATTTGATTATGAAGTCGTAATCTTGAATCATACATGGTTAAAACAAACCCTTCAATCTCAAGCTTAGTATTAAGTTTTGATTTAATTATCTTTATTGTATTGAGTAGTTTCGTTAATCCTTCAAGCGCAAAATATTCGCATTGCACAGGAATCATAACCGAATCTGCAGCTGTTAGTGCATTTACTGTAATGATACCTAATGAAGGTGAGCAATCGATTAGAACATAATCATAGTTTTCTTTTAAAGGATAGAGAAGATCGCGAAGCTTCTTTTCTCTGTTTTCCATCTGAACCAGCTCAAGTTCTGCTCCGACAAGGTTAATATGAGAGGGAATTATATCAATATTTTCAAACGGTGTGTTCAACACTGTTTTTTCGGGTTCACATTTACCTATGAGTCCTTCATAAACAGTGTTTTCAACCGTTTTTATATCAATACCTAAACCTGAAGAAGCATTTGCTTGAGGATCAGCATCAACAACCAGCACTTTTTTTTCTAAAGCTGCCAGAGATGCAGCGAGGTTAATTGTTGTAGTGGTCTTTCCTACCCCACCTTTCTGATTTGCCAAAGAGATTATTCTACCCATGATTCATTCTTAATTTCAAGGCAACATTGCTGTGTTGCTTTAATTGGCAAAATAAAGAATAAATCGGATATTATTGTGTTAATTATTTAAAAGGTTCTCTGTTTTGTTGATAAATAGCAGTAAAAAACTTGTTTTTTGTGTCTATTCCCATATAAAATCCGTATCTCTTCCGTTTTTGCCTAGCAAATTATCTTTCTCAAAGAAAAATTCTTTTTCTCCAAATGCAGGCTTAAGCTCGTCAAACCATGTAGCATTTTTATCAAATTTTGCAAAGAACGGGATATCAATAAGCTTTGGATTTCTGCATTGCAGGAACCTTAGAACAAAAACCTTTTCACCTTTAACTTCGGTTACACCCAATACCTGAATTTTACCGGGGTTAGCGCTCATGCTTGGGCCTCTTACGGTTCTGCATATTCCACTAACGTTTCTGTATGCTTTTCTGAATATATCCCAGGCTTTTTTAAGAGGAACGTCGAAAAACTCTTTAGAACCGGTGTCGCGCGCAACAAACATGTAATAGGGTATTAGACCAAGTGCAACCTGGTCTTCCCACATTTTTGCCCATATCTTCGGATCATCATTTATATGTCTGAGTAGCGGCGACTGTGTTCTTATCTGAGCTCCTGTATTCTGAATTCTTGATATTGCCTGCTTAACAGCATCAGTTGACAGTTCTACAGGGTGATTGAAATGCGACTGAAATGCAAGGTGCTTTCCTGCTTTTTTAACTTTTTCGAAAAGTATTAAAAGATCATCTGCATCTTTATCTGTAAGGAACCTGTACGGCCAATATGCAAGCGTTTTTGTTCCAATTCTAATATTCTTTATATGATCAAATTCTTTTGTTAGCAATGGCTCAATATATGCTGCCATTATTGTTGTTTTTGCTGTAAGCGGATCGCCACCTGTGAATAAGACATCGGTAACTCTTGGATGTTTCTTAAGATATCGGTGAAGCAGATCTGCCTCTTTCATTGCAAACTTTAATTCATTCATTCCGGAAAACTGAGGCCATCTGAAACAGAATGTACAGTATGCGTGACAAGTTTGCCCCTGACTTGGGAAGAATAAAACAGTTTCACGATACTTGTGCTGCATTCCATGCAATTTAATATCGTCAACCATGGGAACATTGGTTTCCTGCCCTGCCGGATTTGGATTCAATTGCATCCTGATATCAAAAACCTTCTGTTTTAATCCGGCATTATCATCATTATCCAAAAATGATTTCACATCTTTATAATTCTGCTTTGACAGCATCTCACGCCTGGGGAAAGTAAGCGTATAAATCGGGTCGTTTGGAACATTATTCCAATCGATAAGCTGTTCAACTACATAGTTGTTAGCTTTAAAGGGTAATACCTGACCTACAACACCAATAGCCTCTCTATCTTCAATAGACAATGAGTCTAACTGCGGTAAATCATTATAGTTTCTTAGAATAAAATTTCTGTACTTAATAGCTTCCATAATGTTTTTAATTAATATATTAGTAGGCGAACCACAGGGAAGTTTTTGATAACCGAAAAACGGCATTGAATAATAAATATGCAGCTCTAGATAAACAAAAATATATTAAAAGTGGCAAAAAGACAACCAAATTATAACATTTTCACATTTTTAATGATTTAAAAAAACAGTTTGTTCCTTTTTTAGTGGTTTAATTAGAAAGTTTTATTGAAGTTACTGGTATATTTAAAAATAATGACTACTTTTGCTGTCTGATGAATAAAAATTTATCACATACACTACTTCTCATAGCAGTTGGATTTGTCCGACGATGCTCTTGATTTATACAGACAATACATTGCCTGTATCCCCCCGTCTATCTACTTTAAATCGCGCAATGCGATATTTCCACAACACAATAATTATATTTTTTATTTTACTGAGATGAATGTGAAAATTCATATAGCTAACAGCAATTACGTAGGTTATGCACAAGAAATATGCGATTTGATATACGAGTCTGCCCAAGCACGTGGCACAGGTATTGCAAAACGTAGTACGGAATATATTGAAAATAAAATTAACACCGGCAGAGCCGTAATAGCTCTGGATGAGGAGAAACTTGTAGGGTTCTCTTATATAGAGACTTTTAGCCATAAAAGGTTTGTGGCAAACTCGGGACTGGTGGTTCATCCTGACTACCGTAACCAGGGTGTTGCAAAAAAAATAAAGCGAAGAATCTTTGATTTGTCACGCAAGCTTTATCCGAATGCTAACATATTTAGTATTACTACCGGACTGGCTGTAATGAAAATGAATACTGAACTTGGATTTAAACCGGTTACTTTCTCCGAACTTACAGATGATGAAGAGTTCTGGAACGGCTGTAAAACTTGCAGGAACTATGATATCCTTCAAAGAAACAATTTTAAGATGTGTCTTTGTACTGGGCTTCTATACGACCCAAAAGATAAGCATGTACAGCAGCCAAGCTCTTTTGCAAAGAAAGTGGTGAAGCCTATAATTAAAACAAAAAAACCAAATAAATTATTCAAAAAATGAAACAAAAAGTAGTTTTAGCATTCAGTGGTGGTCTCGACACATCGTTTTGTGTGCCATACCTAATTAACGAAAAGGGATTGGAAGTACATACAGTAATTGTTAATACCGGAGGCTTCTCTAATGATGAGGCTGCGCTTATTGAAGAACGTGCCTTAAAGCTGGGTGCTGCCACCCACACATGCATTGATGCTGTTGAAGATTACTATTCACGTGGAATCAAATATCTGATTTTTGGAAACGTATTAAAAAATAATACTTATCCCCTGTCTGTTAGCTCTGAAAGATTCTTTCAGGCTATGGCGGTGCTTGAACATGTTAAAAAAATAGGGGCCGACTCAGTAGCACACGGAAGTACCGGTGCCGGAAATGATCAGATTCGTTTCGACCTTGTTTTTGAAGTGCTCGCACCTGAGGTTAAAATTATTGCTCCAATACGTGAACTGAGCCTATCGCGACAGCAGGAAATTGATTATCTTAAAGAGAAAGGATTCGACTTCTCATGGGAGAAATCGAAGTACTCAATTAATCAGGGAATATGGGGCACAAGTGTTGGTGGTGTTGAAACTTTAAAATCGTCAGGCGTTTTACCTGAAGAGGCCTATCCGTCTCAAGTTACAAAACAAGGGGCAGAACGTATTAAAATAGGTTTTGAAAAAGGCGAACCTACTTCTTTAAATGGCGAAAGCATGTCGCCTGTATCATTGATTTATAAACTGCATGATATAGCTTCTAAATATGGAATTGGGAGAGATGTTCATGTTGGTGATACAATAATTGGCACGAAGGGAAGGGTGGCATTTGAAGCACCGGCGCCTCTTATTATTATTAAGGCTCATCATCTTCTCGAAAAGCATATACTTACTAAGCACCAACTTTACTGGAAAGATCAACTTTCGAACTGGTATGGCCAATTAATGCATGAAGCTCAGTATCTTGAGCCTGTAATGCGCAATATAGAAACATTCTTAGACGATACTCAGAAATTTGTTACCGGTGAGGTTGAAGTTGAACTTCGTCCTTATCATTTTGCTTTACTGGGTTGCTCGAGCGACTATGATCTTATGAGCTCTAAATTTGGAGAATATGGTGAAAGTAATAAATCATTCACAGGACAGGATGTTGTTGGATTTACGAAAGTGACAGCCAATCAATTAAAAATATATTATACAATACACGACAATGATTAATGTTAGCATAGCAGGGGGAACAGGTTATACGGCAGGAGAACTGCTGCGAATTCTTCTGAATCATCCCGAAGTAAATATTGAGTCTGTTATTAGCACAACATCAGTTGGCAAACGCTTAGATGAGATTCATAAAGATTTATTAGGTGAAACTGACCTTGTTTTCTCCGACTCATTTAATAATCCTGATGTTATATTCCTTTGTCTGGGACACGGTTTATCAAGAGAATTTATGCAAAAGAATGAGCTGCCTGAAGGTTGTAAAATTATTGATTTGGGAAATGATTTCCGCAACGATCCTGTATTTGAAGGTAAGGAGTTCGTTTTTGGTTTATCAGAGCAAAAAAGAGAAGAAATTGCTAAAGCCGATTACATAGCTAATCCGGGATGCTTTGCAACAACAATAATACTGGCACTCTTACCTTTAGCTTCAAAAAATATGCTGACAGATGAAATTCATGTTCATGCAATTACAGGATCAACCGGTGCAGGTAAGAGACCCGGAGAAACAACTCATTTCAGTTATAGGGATAACAATATATCAATTTATAAACCATTTACTCATCAGCATCTTGAAGAGATAAACCATACGCTGATGAGTGCCGGAAATGCAGGTTTACCACAGATTAACTTTATACCGATACGAGGCGACTTTACTCGTGGTATTTTTGCAAGTATCTACACAAAATGGAATAACAGTATATCTGAATCTGAGGCTATTAAGCTATTTAAAGAATATTATGCCGATTCACCATTTGTGTTTGTATCGGACCAACCGATTAGCTTGAAGGAGGTTGTAAACACTAATAAAGGTTTATTACATATTGAGTTTCACAACGGGTACATACATGTAACATCAATAACTGATAATCTGGTTAAGGGAGCTTCAGGACAAGCGGTTCAGAATATGAATTTAATGTTCGGACTAAATGAATCAACCGGTTTAAAACTAAAAGGGAGTGCATTTTAATATGGAAATTTTTGACGTATATAGTTTATGGGATATTGAGCCTGTTAAAGCAAAGGGGTGCCGTGTATGGGATAGCAATGGAAAGGAGTATCTGGATCTCTATGGCGGTCATGCCGTTATCTCTATCGGACACTCACATCCTGTTTATGTTAATGCAGTTAAGGAGCAAATTGAGAAAATAGGGTTCTACTCAAACTCAGTTCAGAATTCTCTACAGATTGAGTTAGCAAAAAAATTAGGGGTTCTTTCGGGATACACCGACTACTCCTTGTTTCTATGTAACTCGGGTGCAGAGGCGAACGAAAATGCACTAAAGATTGCTTCATTCCATACAGGGAATAGTAGGGTTATAGCTTTTAAAAATGCATTCCATGGCAGAACATCAGGTGCTGTGGCGGTTACCGACAATCCGAGTATCCAATCTCCGTTTAACAATGGACACAGTGTTACTTTTGTGGAGATGAATAATCTGGAAGAAGTAAAGACAGAAATAGAAAAAGGTGACGTTGGTGCTGTTATAATTGAGGGGATTCAGGGAGTTGCAGGTATTTATATGCCTGAAACTGAGTTCTTACAACAGCTTGATCTATTATGTAAAAAACATAATGTGCCTCTTATTTTAGATGAGATACAATCGGGATATGGTAGAACCGGGAGATTTTTCGCTCACCAGTTTGCAGATATTAAACCGGACCTTATTACTATTGCAAAAGGAATGGGTAATGGATTTCCAGTTGGCGGTGTTTTGATTTCTCCTGAGTTTGAAGCTAAAAAAGGTATGCTGGGTACCACCTTTGGTGGAAATCACATTGCATGTGCGGCAGCCATTGCTGTTCTTGATGTGATGAAGGAGGAGAATCTGATTGAAAATGCTAAAGAAACAGGAGAATATTTGGTTGAGGAGCTGAATAAAATAGATGGAATAAAAGATGTCAGAGGAAAAGGATTAATGATAGGTATAGATTTCGAGCCTGAATATTCAGAGATTCGTAATCAATTGTTATTTGAAAGTAATATCTTTACAGGTGGAGCAAAAAATAATATAATGCGACTACTTCCTCCTCTATCAATATCTAAAGAGGAAATAGACTTTTTTATTAAAGAGCTTAAAAAATATAATGTATAAATTATGAGAAACTTTACTTCTGTACGTGATATGGGCGATCTGAGCCTTGCTTTAGAAAAAGCTAAACTCGTTAAAGAGCATCCTTACGCAGATCAGGAACTTGGAAAGAATAAAACACTAATGCTTATATTCTTTAACTCAAGCCTTCGTACAAGATTAAGTACGCAAAAGGCTGGTCTAAATCTCGGAATGAATGTAATTGTGCTTGATATAAATCAGGGTGCATGGAAACTGGAAACTGAGAGAGGTGTTATCATGGATGGAGATAAACCTGAGCATATTTTGGAGGCAATACCGGTTATGGGTTCATATTGCGATATCATTGGAGTTCGTTCATTTGCTCAGTTCGAAAGCAAAGGAAATGATTATAATGAAGTTATTCTTAATCAGTTTATACAGTATTCTCGCCGCCCGGTATTTAGTATGGAGGCAGCAACCAGGCATCCACTGCAGAGTTTTGCTGATTTAATAACAATTGAGGAATATAAAAAAACTGTGAGGCCTAAAGTTGTACTCACCTGGGCGCCTCATCCCAAAGCTCTTCCTCAGGCAGTTCCAAACTCTTTTGCCGAATGGATGAATGCTACAGATTATGAGTTTGTAATTACTCACCCTGAGGGATATGAGCTTGATGACAAGTTTGTAGGTAATGCAGTAGTTGAGTATGACAAAGAAAAAGCATACAAAGGTGCTGATTTTATATATGCAAAAAACTGGTCTGCTTACCGGGATCCGAATTATGGGAAAGTATTGAGTACCGACCGCTCCTGGACTGTTGATGCTAACAAAATGGCTCTTACCAATAATGCATATTTCATGCACTGTTTACCGGTAAGAAGAAACATGATTGTAAGCGATGAGGTGATAGACGGACCTCAATCTATAGTTATACCGGAAGCGGCTAACAGGGTTGTTTCTGCTCAAGTGGTTCTTAAAGAAATATTAAGAGGGCTATAGTGTTCATTTTAAATATATCTGCTTAATCATACAAATAATAAAAACTGCAATTGAACTTCTAAATGTCTGATAATAGATTTATGGATAATAAAGCTGAACTGTCTATTGTAAAAATAGGTGGTAACATAGTTGATAATACTGAAGCACTGGAAAGTTTTCTATGTGATTTCCATAAACTGAAAGGTTTAAAAATTCTGGTACATGGTGGTGGTGTTCTGGCATCAAAAATGTCGAAAGAACTTGGTATCGAAACTAAAATGGTTGAAGGGCGCCGCATAACCGATGAAGAGACATTAAAAATTGTAACTATGGTTTATGCCGGATGGATAAACAAAAACATAGTAGCATCATTGCAAAAGATTGGCTGTAATGCTATCGGACTTTCAGGTGCTGATGCTAATGTAATTCCATCAGTTAGACGATCACCTGTACCAATAGATTACGGGTTTGTTGGCGATCCTGATACCGATGATATAAATGATGAGTTTGTTGCTCAACTTATTAATAACAATATAACTCCTGTATTTTGTGCAATAACTCATGATAAAAACGGTTCGCTATTAAATACAAATGCCGACACTATAGCTTACTCAGTTGCGACGGCACTTTCTAAAACATTCAAAACTGTATTGTATTATTGTTTTGAAAAAGAGGGTGTTCTTATGGATATTAATAATCCGGACAGTATCATAGAGTCTATAAATCGCAACGAATTTGACAAACTGAAACAACAGGGAGTTATAGCTGATGGCATGATTCCGAAACTTCAAAATTCTTTTAAAGCTATTGACAATGGGGTTTCTAAAGTTATAATTCTACATGCTAAGAACCTATTATCCGGTAAAGGGACAGTTTTAATCTAACAAATAATAAGGAACAGTGTTAATCTGACAAATAATTAAAAAAAGTGGGTGACAAATATATTAGCAGTGCAACAGAACTATTAAGAAAACTGATTACTATAAAATCTTTTTCGGGAGAAGAGAATTTAAGGAGCGACTTCCTAACAAATTTCTTTTCGGATAAAGATGTAAACATTGATAGAATTGGAAATAATCTTGTTTTCAGACAACAGCATTATGATATCTCCAAACCATCATTGATGCTTAACTCACACCTGGATACCGTTATGCCTGCATCAGGGTATAGTTTTGACCCGTTTAATGCCGACAAGTCGGACACTCACATTTATGGATTAGGAAGCAACGACGCAGGAGCAAGTGTTGCGTCTATGATTCATACATTTATTCATTTTATTGACAAACCTCTGCCTTTTAATTTAATACTTGCCCTGTCTGCCGAAGAGGAAAACTCCGGATCTAATGGCATGCGACTGCTTTGGGAAAAGCTTGTTGATGAAGTTGATATGGCAATTATTGGTGAACCTACAGGTATGAGGGCAGCAATTGCTGAACGTGGATTATTGGTTGTTGATGGTGAAGCAAAAGGTGTAAGTGGACATGCAGCAAGAGATGAAGGAGTGAATGCACTATATATTGCTTTAAATGATATTGACGTTTTACGTTCAGTAAAATTTGATAAAATATCGCCTGCAATGGGTGAGGTTAAACTCACCATAACTCAGATAGAAGCCGGTACACAACATAATGTGGTTCCTGATCGGTGTAATTTTGTAGTAGATATCAGACCTACTGAACTATACAGCAACACCGAAATTATGGAAATCCTTCAGCCTAAAGTAAAAAGCTCTCTTAAAGCCCGCTCTCTCACCAACAGGAGCTCAGCTACTCCTAAAGACCATTTATTGTTTAAATGTATTAATAGAGCTGGAATTGAAACATATACTTCCCCAACAACATCAGACTGGATGAGAATCACTTGTCCTGCTGTAAAAATGGGTCCCGGTGAATCGGCTCGTTCTCATCAGGCAGACGAATATATACTTATTGAAGAGCTAAAACATGGAATTGAAGGTTATATTGATTTCATATTACAATTAGCAGATTTTTTTGAATCAGAGAAATAAAATCATTTACTGACAACTTAATATTATGGCAAAAATTTGGGATAAGGGCTTTGATGCGAATAAACTGGTAGAAGAATTTACAGTCGGTAAAGACCGTGAACTTGATTTGCGATTAGCCAAACATGATGTAATCGGCTCTATGGCTCATATTAAAATGCTGGTGAAAATCGGACTTCTTGAGAGTGAAGAAGAGGAGCTACTTAGAAAAGAATTGCTGAATATTATTAATGAAATTGAAAGAGGTGATTTTAAGCTGGATGATGATGTGGAAGATATACACTCGCAGGTTGAAGCAATCCTTACAGAAAAGTTGGGTGACGTTGGTAAGAAAATCCACTCCGGTCGCTCACGAAACGATCAGGTGCTTGTTGATATAAAACTATACCTCAAAGAAGAGATCTTAAATATAAAGAATAATATATTACAGCTATTCAAGCTCTTACAGGAGTTGAGTGAAGAGCACAAAGATATTCTTATTCCCGGTTATACCCATGCGCAAATAGCAATGCCTTCTTCGTTTGGTTTATGGTTTGGAGCGTATGCAGAAGCGCTGATTGATGATATGCACACACTGGCTGCTGCATGGGCTGTTGCAGATCAAAACCCGCTTGGCTCTGCTGCCGGATATGGCAGTTCTTTTCCTATCGACAGAGAAATGACTACCAAAGAGCTTGGTTTCAGCACAATGAGCTATAATGTTATTGCTGCTCAGATGGGGCGCGGCAAAACAGAGCGAATACTTGCGCAGAGCATGTCAAATATTGCTTCAACTATAAACAAGCTGGCTACTGACAACTGTACTTATCTTTCGGGGAATTATGGTTTCATATCCTATCCTAAGGAACTAACAACCGGTTCCAGCATAATGCCTCATAAGAAAAACCCTGATGTATGGGAACTCATTCGTGCACACAGTAACAGGTTACAAAGTCTACCCAATGAAATTACTTTAATGACAACAAATATGTCGCACGGATATTTTCGCGACTATCAACTGCTAAAAGAGGTGCTTTTTCCTGCAATTGAAACATTGCACAAAATAATCGAAATGACTCACTTCATGCTTCAACACATATCAGTTAATGAGAATATTCTTGATGACAGCAAATACGATTATCTCTTTACTGTAGAAGAAGTCAACAATCTTGTTTTAAATGGAGTACCTTTCCGCGAAGCATACAAACAAGTTGGAGAAAAGGTACAAAACGGAACTTTCAATGCCGAAAGGAAGGTAAGTCACACGCATCCGGGCAGTATTGGTAATCTTTGTACTGATCAGATAAAAGATAAAATGAAGAGGGTGTCAGATAAAATAAAATAAATTAAAGTGAGACCTCTGCTTATAATTCTTTTACATTAAGTTTACTATTTAATTACCTTAAAATTTAGTACTTTTGTTGAGAGTACATTTTTCATTGAAATTGTATCTTTAATCACAACTGGAAAACCAAAACATTTTATTCAAATAATGAACTTAATTAAAGGAATGGTCGAAAGGGCAAAAGCAAATAAGCAACGAATTGTATTGCCTGAAGGGACTGAAAAAAGAACACTGCAAGCAGCTGATAAATTGTTGCACGACGAAGTTGCCAATATTATTTTACTGGGCAATAAAAATGAAATTCTTAATACGGCGAATGAGCTGAAACTTTCTAATATTGGGAAAGCAGAGATAGTTGATCCAAAGAATCACGTTAAAAAAGAGACTTACAAAAACCTTCTGTTAGAGCTTAGAAAGAGTAAAGGAATTACAGCCGAACAGGCTGATATTCTTGTAGAGAGTCCTCTATATCTTGCCTGCCTTATGATAAAAAACGGAGATGCTGACGGAGAAATTGCAGGAGCTGAAAACACTACCGGCGATGTACTTCGTCCGGCACTGCAAATTATTAAAACCATGCCTGGTGTAAAAGTTGTTTCCGGTGCTTTTATTATGTTCACACAAACACCGCAATATGGGCAGAACGGAACCTTACTTTTTGCTGATTGTGCAGTAATGCCTAATCCGACGGCAGAAGAACTTGCTTCAATTGCTGTCTCATCCGCTCAAACTATGAAGAGTCTGGTAGGAGTGGAACCCAGAGTTGCAATGCTAAGCTTTTCTACAAAGGGAAGCGCCGAGCATGAAATGATTGATAAGGTAAGAGAAGCAACCCGTATTGCAAAAGAAACATCACCCAATCTCCTGATCGATGGCGAATTACAGGCTGATACTGCACTGGTGCCTGAAATTAGTAAAACAAAAGCACCCGGAAGTATAATAGAAGGGAAAGCAAATGTTCTTGTATTTCCAACACTTGAATCCGGAAATATCGGGTATAAACTAGTGCAGAGGTTAGGTAATGCAAAGGCAGTCGGACCAGTTCTTCAAGGTATGGCAGCTCCTGTTAATGATTTATCACGCGGATGTTCTGTTGAAGATATTTACAATATGGTTACAATTACCGCGAATCAGTCAATAGGACAAAAGAACAGTTAATGCTGGTATTCACCAATTGATTAACTATTTGTTGAAGACATATTCAATTTGATTTTAACAGACTAATATAAAGAATTATGAGTGATATGATTATAGAACCTATCGAAAAATTCGGACTAACAATATCTGCAGACAGCAAGAACAAACCAATGTTCTCAAAGATTGGGGTTGTTGGAGCCGGAAAAGAAGGTAGAAATATTATAAACCTGGCCAGTTCGGCCGGGATGGAGATAATATTCCTGGAGGAATCACAAGAGCGTGTTGATTTCGTAATGGGAGAGCTGGAGAGAGTTATGGATCAGAAGATCAGCAGCTGGGGGCTAACACAAGCTGAAAAGAGAATCATCATGAATCGTATAACCCCCACCCTTATATACGAAGACTTCGCCGGCTGTGATATGGTAATTGAGTGCACTCGCTACTCTGAAGGTGGAAGAAGAAGCTCTCCTTTAAGAAAAAACATATTCAAAAGGCTGGAGGATATATTAGAGCCAGATGCAATAATTGCAACTAACGGTTCAGTTGTTATTATTAGTGAACTTGCTGCCGACCTCGAACATAAGGAAAGGTGTGTTAGTTTATACTTCCCTGTTTCTCACCCTGATGCAAGAATTCTTGAGATTGTAAGCGGAATGTATACTTCAGAAGAGGTTTATAAAAAGATGGAGTTGTTTGCTAAGCTAATCAACTATAAGCCTCATCGCATAAACGAAAGCAATGGAAATGTAAGCATGCGTCTAATGGTTAATATGCTTAATGAAGCATGTCAGATACTTCTTGAAAGAGTTTGCTCTATGGAAGATATTGAAGAGACATTTACAATTATATATGGTCAGAGATACGGTGTCTTCAGAATGGCTGATATTATTGGAATTGAGAGACTCGTTACTCTCATGGAGGCAATGTTTAATGAGTTTGGCGAAAAGCACTATAAGCCAAGTCCGCTATTATGGAAGCTTTACAGATCAAATCAGCTGGGAGTAAGAACAGGAAAAGGATTCTACATATATGATGAAAATAAGAATCCAATTGCAATTAATAAAGCAGTGATTAATTAAAAGACAACCTATTAACAAATGAAGATATTAGTATTAAATTGTGGAAGCTCTTCTATAAAATATAAGCTTTTCGAAATGGAAAGCAAGGAGGTAGTAGCTCAGGGTGGTGTAGAAAAAATAGGAATGAAAGGCTCTTTTCTCAAGATTACATTGCCTGACGGACAAAAAGTAATGCTTGAGGGCGAAATTCTTGAGCACCGGGCAGGAATAGAGTATATTTTAGGTGTATTGCTTAGTGAAAAATATGGCTGTATCAGTAAACTGGAAGAAATTAAGGCAGTCGGCCACAGAGTTGTGCATGGTGGCGAAAGATTCAACACCAGTGTGCTTATAACTGATGAAGTTATTGATATTCTGAATGAGTGTATAGAGCTTGCTCCACTACATAATCCTCCTAATCTTAAAGGAATTTATGCAATTCAGGAACTTCTTCCTGATACCCCACAGGTTGGAGTATTTGATACAGCTTTCCATCAAACAATGCCTGATTACGCTTATATGTATGGACTACCATACTCTCTTTACGAGAAATATGGAATACGCCGTTATGGATTTCATGGCACAAGTCACAGATACGTTTCAAAAAGGGCCTGCGAGTTTTTAGGCGTCCCATTTGAAGAACAACGAATAATAACTGCCCATATAGGTAACGGCGGGTCAATTACAGCCATAAAAAATGGTGAATCGATAGACACAAGTATGGGAATGACACCGGTTGAAGGGCTTATAATGGGAACCCGATCGGGAGACGTTGACCCAGGTGTAATATCATATATAATGGAGAAGGAGAATATGGGTACTAAAGGTATCTCAACATTGCTAAATAAATTCTCCGGAATGCTTGGTATTTCAGGTGTTTCTTCGGATATGCGTGAAATTGAAACAGCCATAAATGATGGTAATGAAAGAGCTATTATGGCAATGAAAACATACAATTACCGCATTAAGAAATACATAGGATCATATGCAGCAGCTCTTGGAGGAGTCGACATACTTGTTTTTACCGGTGGTGTAGGTGAAAATCAGTCAATAACCCGCAAGGTTGCTTGTGAAAACATGGAGTATATGGGAATTATTTTAGATGAAGAATTAAATGAGAAAGTTAGAGCTACAGAAGTGGTTATAAGCAAACCTGAGTCGAAGGTAAAAGTTGTTATTATCCCAACTGACGAGGAGCTAACAATTGCAAAAGACACTGTTATGATACTACAAAACAATTAGTTAATATGAAAAAACCCCGGTCTCACAACCGGGGTTTTTTAAAGTTTAACAGTAGAACTACATAATTATTCGGCAATAACCTCAAAAGGCACTTCAATAGAAACCTCTTTATGTAATTTTACATGTGCTGTATAATTTCCAACCTCTTTTACAGAGTCTTTAATTTCAATAAATTTCCTATCAACTTCAAAGCCCTTTTCTAATAAAGCTTCAGCAATCTGAATGTTTGTAACAGAACCAAAAATAGTTCCTGTTGAACTGGTTTTTGCACCAATTGTTAGTGTTACACCTTCCATTTTGTTTGCAGCTTCCTGAGCTTCTGCTTTAATCTGAGCAAGTTTATGAGCACGTTGCTTTTGATTCTCAGCTAATACTTTTTTAGCAGATTCACTTGCAATTATTGCTTTTCCCTGAGGGATTAGATAATTACGTGCGTATCCTTTCTTAACATTAACTATATCATCTTTATAGCCCAGCTTTGATATATCTTCTTTTAAAATTACTTCCATTTTAAATTCCTCCTTTTTATTTCATTAAATCGGTTACATATGGAAGCAGAGCAATATGACGGGCTCTCTTCACTGCTTGAGCGATACGACGTTGAAACTTCAATGAAGTACCTGTAATCCTTCTGGGTAAAATTTTACCCTGTTCATTAAGAAACTTCTTAAGAAAATCAGGATCTTTATAGTCAATATACTTAATACCATTCTTTTTAAAACGGCAATATTTTTTCTTTTTGACATCTACCGATAGCGGTGTTAAATATCTAATTTCTGATTGTTTAGCCATCTTTTAGTCCTCCTTTTGATTTTCTGTTACTTCTGAATCAACTAATTCTGCCTTTTTTGAACCTTCATTTGCTGCAGGATTAGACTCTTTTTTCTTACCACTCTTGTTGTTTCTTCTCTTTAATGCATACTCATGAGCAAATTTATCTTGCTTCACAGTAAGGAATCTTACAACTCGCTCGTCACGTCTGAAGTTAACCTCAAGTGTATCAATTACAGAAGGGTCAGCTTTGAACTCAAGAAATGTGTAAAAACCGGTAGTCTTTTTGTCAATAGGATAGGCGAGTTTCCTTAGGCCCCAATCCTCTTCATTGACAATCTCTGCACCTTGATTTTTAAGGAGATCCTTGAATTTTTCGACCGCTTCCTTCATCTGTACGTCAGACAAAACGGGAGTTAAAATGAAAACGGTTTCGTAATTATTCATACTCAATTAATTATTAATGTATTATTTGAAAAATAAACTTTTTTTCGACCCGCAAAGATACTATAATTTATCTTTTTATCAAAACAATGAAAAGAAATCATTTTTAACAGACACATTTCTCTTACCAAAAACAACATATCAACATTTTATCACTCATATTTGTTATCTTTATATCTCAATATATTTTACATAATGAATAAAACAAGCAATCAGGCATTAGTTATTTTTGGTGCTTCAGGCGACTTAACATATCGCAAATTAATACCCGCAGTTTTTGACCTCTTCATGAACAACTCATTACCTGAGGGTTATGCTATACTTGGAGTAAGCAGAACAGAATATAGCGACGACAAATTCCGTAAACGAATGAAAAAGGGAATTCAGGAGTTTGCGCATTATAAAGATGCAAAGCAGGATAAATTAGATGAATTCCTTTCAAAACTGTTTTATCTGAGTATAGATACAGGTAAAAGTGAAGATTACGCACTGGTTAAGCAGAAGCTTAGTAAACTTAATAAAATGTTTAACCTCGGTAAGAACTATATTTTCTATCTCTCTACACCACCGGCTTTATATAGTACAATTCCCAAATTTCTTTATGGTCAGGGTCTTACTATCGAGCAAAAAGGGTTCAGAAGAATCATTATAGAAAAACCGTTTGGTCATGATTTGCAATCCGCTATAAATCTCAATCACCAGCTCCTTGAGTTTTTTCAAGAAGGTCAGATTTACAGAATCGACCACTATTTGGGTAAGGAAACCGTACAAAACCTAATGGTAACAAGATTTGCAAATGGAATTTATGAACCACTATGGAACAGAAATTTCATTCAGCATGTTGAAATTACAGCAGCAGAAAGTCTGGGAGTTGAAGACAGAGGTGGATATTACGATGAAGCGGGAGCTTTACGTGATATGATACAAAATCATTTATTACAAGTCTTGTCTCTTATAGCAATGGAACCACCGGCAAAAATGACACCTGAAGATATTCGATATGAGAAAATGAAAGTCTTCAGGTCACTGAAACCTTTCTCAAAAAGTGAGCTGAAAAAGAATACAATAAGAGGACAATACACAGATGCAACCGTCAAAGGCAAACTGTTCAAAAGCTACAGAGACGAGCCGGGAGTAAATCCACAATCACGAACCGAGACTTATGCAGCTTTAAAGGTCTATATTGATAATTGGCGCTGGCAAGGTGTTCCTTTTTATATCAGAACCGGCAAACGATTGCCAACCACTGTTTCAGAGGTTGTAATTCATTTCAGGCCATCTCCTCAAAAGTTATTTAAACAGGCAGATGAGTCAGCTGATTCTGACAATCAGCTCATTCTTAGAATCCAGCCCGATGAGGGCATCTTACTAAAGACAGGTATGAAAGTCCCGGGAAGTGGCTATCAGGTAAAAACAGTAAATATGGATTTCCATTACACTGAGCTAAATGATCATTATATACCAAGCGCATACGAGAGGTTAATTCTCGATTGCATGTCGGGTGATAACATGCTTTATATGCAAGGCGATGCAGCAGAAGAAACCTGGAGGTTTGTACAGCCAATTTTAGATTACTGGGAAAAAGATGAGGATGCACCTCTGCATGGATACCCTTCGGGATCGTGGGGACCGGATATTGCAGACGACCTGATTGATGGTAAAGACAGCACATGGCGCTATCCTTGCAAAAACCTTGCAGAGGATGGGATTTATTGCGAATTATAATAAAAACACGGAGCAGAATAAATTATGGAAATACAAATATTTAAATCAAAGACTGATCTTAATCAAGCTTTTACTGAATGGTTCAAAGGAGTAATGAAGAAAAAGAAATTCATTACTGTAGCTCTTTCAGGAGGGTCGACACCTAAATCGCTGTTCGACTATTGGGCAGGACTCCCAAAAGACGAAATCGACTGGTCTAAAGTCAAATTTTTCTGGGGAGATGAACGTTGTGTTCCACCCGGCGACAATGAAAGTAATTTTAAAATGACCAGAGAGCACCTGTTCAATCACATAACAGTTCCGGAAGAAAATATATTTCGTATTAAGGGCGAAAACAACCCTGCAGAGGAAGCTCACAACTATGGAGATCTGCTCAGCGAAGAATTAGAGCAAACAAAAGGAATTCCTTCGTTTGACATCATGATGCTGGGTATGGGAGACGACGGACATACTGCCTCAATATTTCCCTACCAAATAAACTTATGGTACAATGCTCAAAACTGTGTGGAAGCAACTCATCCCGAAACCGGACAAAAAAGAGTAAGCATTACAGGCAAAGTGATAAACGTCTCAGAAAATGTAGTATTTCTTGTTACGGGTAAAAATAAGGCTGAAAAAATTAAAGAAATAATTGAATACCCAGAACAATCTGAGAAAAAATATCCCGCAGCTTTAGTCAATCCCGAATCCGGAAATCTATTCTGGTTTATTGATGAAGAAGCTGCAGAACTGCTAACAGATAAAAAAGACTGATCGGCTATCGAACAGTCTTTATTCTGTAATCACAAGCAACTTTCCCCTTCTCCAGGTTCGAGAGCTTACTTTTCACCATTCTTTTACGTAGAAGAGATATCTTGTCAGTAAACAGTATCCCTTCAATGTGGTCATACTCATGTTGAATTACACGAGCCATATACCCTTTATATACCTCATCGTGTTGTTTTAGATTCTCATCAAGATACTCAATTCTTATCTCATCTTCACGAGGAACCTTTTCATGTATACCGGGAATACTCAGGCATCCCTCATCCGCTACCACAATATCACCCATACGCTCAGTGATATGTGCATTAATAAAAACCTTCTTAAAATCTTTAAACTCAGGATGCTCCTCATCAGCTAACGGCGACAAGTCCACAACAAAAATCCTGTCATCGAGTCCTACCTGCGGGCCTGCCAGCCCTACCCCTTCGGCCTGATACATCGTCTCAAACATATTCTCAATCAACTCACTCAAATTGGGATAAGTTTGTGTATCAACATCCTTTGCAACTCTCCGTAACACAGGATGTCCATAAATATATATAGGTAAAATCATATAATTAAAAATTCATTCTTTTGCTTTCCATATACCCCTGAAGAATAATGGTAGCACTTATTTCGTCAACCAGCTCCTTATTTCGTCGTGCCTGCTTTTTTAAACCACCATCAATCATTGCCTGATGAGCCATTTTTGATGAGAAACGCTCATCATAATACTCCACCTGAATATCAGGATACAACTTTTTCAGTCTGTTTACAAAAGGCTCAATACGTTTCATATTCTCCGAAACCTCACCACTCATTTGCTTTGGCAACCCAACAACAATACACTCCACTTCCTCTTTTTTCAGGTAGTCATCAAGGAATTCCAATAACTTTGGAGTCTCAACCGTTGTCAATCCATTTGCAATTATCTGAAGCGGATCACTCACTGCAATACCTGTTCGCTTTTTCCCATAATCGATAGAAAGCAATCTCGCCATAAATTTTAATGATTATTGAATGTGCGCTTACGAAGCTCAAAATCCTGTCCGAGGTACTTTTCCCTAACCACAGGGTTAGCAGCAAGCTCTTCCGCTGTTCCCTGAAACAGCACCTTGCCCTCAAACAGAAGATACGCCCTGTCGGTGATACTCAGCGTCTCATCAACATTATGGTCGGTGATAAGAATCCCAATATTTTTATACTTCAGCTGAGCCACAATAGACTGGATATCCTGAACTGCAATCGGGTCAATCCCTGCAAAAGGCTCATCAAGCATTATAAACTTTGGATCAATAGCCAAACAACGGGCAATCTCAGCCCTTCTTCGCTCACCACCCGAAAGTCTGTCTCCCTGATTCCTGCGCACCTTCTCAAGTCCAAACTCATCAATCAGAGTTTCGAGCTTGTCACGCTGCTCTTCAGGTGATTTGTCAGTAAACTCCAAAACAGATTTAATATTATCCTCTACAGACATTTTCCTGAAAATAGAAGCCTCCTGAGCAAGATAACCGATACCTCTCTGCGCACGTTTATAAACAGGATCTTTTGTGATATTATGATTACCAATAAAAATCTCACCTTCGTTTGGCACAATTAATCCCACTGTCATATAAAACGTTGTAGTCTTACCCGCCCCATTTGGTCCGAGCAACCCCACAATCTCACCCTGTTTAACATCGATAGACACATCATTAACAACTGTGCGTTTACCATATTTCTTAACAAGATGTTCCGTACGCAACATAAGCGGTTTACCGTTATGCTCCTCTCTATCCTGAAATGAGTTTTGCACCTCATTATCAGTAGTTGATGTTATTTCTTCAATCCTCTCTTCCATTAATCAGAAAATATATGCAAAGATAAAAAAAAGTTGTCAGTTAACTATTACCCTGTTATCACTATCTCAGCTTTTTCCATTTCACCGTTTACAGGCGGATGACATTTTGCCACTCTCACTTCCAGCCCGGAAATTTGGATAAAATTATCTTTAATTCTCCAGAAAATCCTACCGGCCACATGCTCTATCAAATCAGACGGAACAAGCATCTCCTCTTTAATAAGATCATAAACCTCAGCATAATTAATTGTATCCCTCACATCGTCAGACTCACAGGCATCTGCAACATCAGCCTCAATTTCAAGGTTTACCTCATAATCCGCTCCTATAATCCTTTCTTGCGGGAGAACCCCATGAAAAGCGTGAAATCTCATATCACTAAGTCTAATCTTTGTCTTCATTATCCATCAGTCTTTTACACCTCAAATATAAGAACATTTTATTATATTTGTCGTTTTAATAAGTCAAATCATAGATAAAATGAAAACAAACGAAATCCCTCAAAGGTTAACAGAAATGCGCCAATTCATGGCAGAGAAAAACATAGATGCGTTCATAATTCCCAGCACTGATGCCCATCTTAGCGAATACCCTCCAAAACACTGGGAGTCCAGAATATGGATTAGCGGCTTCAGTGGATCGGCAGGCACGGCAGTTGTCACAAAAGAAAGTGCCGGAGTATGGACAGACTCACGCTATTTCCTGCAGGCAGCAGAAGAGTTAAAGGATACAGGGTTCGATTTGTTTAAAATGGGACTTGCCGAAACTCCCGATATGACCGACTGGATCATAAAACAGGTGGGCAAAGGGGGTACGGTTGGCATCGACGGACTAGTTTTTGCCTCATCCGAAGCACAAGTTTTAAAAAAGAAGCTGGATGCAAAAGAGATAAAACTTGAAACCTCTTTCGATCCTTTTGCTGATATCAGAACTGATCGTCCTGAAATCCCAAAAAACAAGGTCTTCACGCTCCCCGTTGAAATTACAGGCGAGTCGGTTAAGGATAAAATTGCAAGAATAAACGCTGAGCTCAAAAGAATTGAAGCAGATGGCATAATCATAGTTACTCTTGATGCCGTTGCATGGACATTCAACCTGCGTGGCAATGATGTCGACTACAACCCTGTTGCAGTAGCATATGCTTATGTTTCAGAAAATGAAACAGTATTGTTTATTGATAATGATAAGTTAACAGATGAAGTATCTAATTTTTATGCTGAACAAGGTATCAAAATCAAGGAGTATAACGATATTTTCTCTTACGCAGCAAAACTATCGGATAAAAGTACAATCTGTGTTACAGGTGCAAAAATTAATTGGAAACTGCTCAATACAATCCCCGATTCATGCAAAATTGTAGATATACCCTCACCGGTTGACCTGATGAAGAGTATGAAGAATGAGGTAGAATTAAATGGTTTCCGTAATGCCATGATTAAGGATGGCGTTGCAATGGTTAAGTTCTACATGTGGCTTGAAGGAGCTGTTCCCGGTGGCGAAGTAACCGAAGTAATGGTTGAACAAAAACTTAATGAGTATCGCTCTCAACAAGATCTGTTTGTGGGCGACAGCTTCGGAACTATAGCGGGCTATGCAGGAAACGGTGCAATTGTTCATTATCACGCATCTCCCGAAACTTGTCTTACAGTAAAACCTGAGGGACTCCTGCTAATCGACTCAGGCGGACAGTACAAAGATGGCACAACTGATATCACCCGCACAGTTGCCGTTGGCAAACTCACCAAGCAGATGAAAAAGGACTACACCAATGTTCTAAAAGGACATATTGCCATATCAACTGCAATATATCCCGAAGGCACCCGCGGTTCTCAACTTGATGTACTTGCAAGAAAAGCACTATGGGATAATTGTGTAACCTACTGGCATGGCACTGGTCACGGTATCGGTCACTTCCTCAACGTACACGAAGGTCCCCAGAACATTCGTCTCGAGGAAAACCCCACAGTATTAAAACAGGGAATGGTTACTTCAAACGAACCCGGCGTTTATCGTGCAAATGAATATGGCATACGTATTGAAAACCTTATAGTAACACAGGAGTATAAGAAAACAGAAGAATTTGGCACCTTCTATAACTTCGAAACTATAACATTATGCCCTATAGACACAAAACCAATAAAAAAGAAAATGCTTACCGACAAGGAGATTGATTGGCTTAATGATTATCACGCAATGGTATATGATAAACTAAAAGATCATCTGACTGCCGAAGAAGTAGCTTGGTTAAAGCAAAAAACAAAACCTATTAAATAACATTCTCTAAATCATACAAAGTTGGGGTATAAGATGAAAAACATCCATACCCCACTTTTTTTATTCTCAATAAAATTATGGCTCTTATAAAATCAGTTCGCGGCTTCACCCCCGAAATTGGCGAGAACACCTATATGGCAGAAAACGCAACAATTATTGGCGATGTTATAATTGGCAAAGATTGCAGCATCTGGTTTAATACCGTTTTACGTGGCGACGTAAACTCTATTCGCATTGGCGACAGGGTAAATGTGCAGGATGGAACAGTAATTCACACACTATATCAAAAGTCAGTATCAATAATAGGAAATGATGTATCAATCGGTCACAATGCCGTAATCCACGGAGCCGAAGTTAAAGACGGTGCACTTATAGGTATGGGAGCAATCGTTTTAGACCATGCGGTTATTGGTGAAGGTGCAATTATTGCAGCCGGTGCTGTTGTTCTAAGCGGCACAAAAGTAGAAGCCGGCAGTATTTATGCCGGCGTTCCTGCTAAATTCGTAAAAAAGGTAGACCCATCGCAATCAAAAGAGATGAACCAAAAGATTGCCAACAACTACCTCATGTATGCGAGTTGGTTTAAGGACTAGTTCCTCAACACACCTGATATATATTCATTACCGCTAGAATCGGTTAAAATAGCAGGCTGACTTGCATTATCAATCGATGCTGTACTTAACGGTCTCAACTCATAGTTATGTACAGGATTGTATTTCATTGTCCAAAGGAATGGAAACAGGAAGAAAATCCCTCCAATAATTGCCCCGACATCTACAGTCTCATTCCTGTCAAGAAATGTGTTAAGAGTTTC
>CAZYNA010000022.1:0-2702 GCA_964648775.1 uncultured Proteiniphilum sp.
TACCATCCTGAAATGGGTGTATGCATTCAAACTTGTAATGAAATTCAATAACATCCTCAACCGTTTTATTTTTCTTGGAATGATAACTGTTAAGTAATTCTTTCATTTTGCTTTGAACTTGTTCCGGAGAACACGTTTCCATTCCCCCCACTTCATTTGGGAGCTTCTTATAATCACCTACTCTAAACCAATCTTTCCTACTGTCAGAAGTACTGGATTTAAGTATATAATGCAATTCTTTTATAAACGATTCAGTAAGTTTTGATTTTGCTTTCTCAATAATCAAGTCGATACAACTAAAGTGATTGGTTGTTTCGATAATATCATCCACATTGACAGCTCCGCTGGTTACACCTATTGTATTTGTTTCATAAATATATCGGGTTTGCTCTTCGGTAAGTTTACTTCCTTCTATGCGATTGGAATTGTAGGTTAAATCGATTTGTGTACGATGATAGATACCACCTTTTAGTTTCATATCCTTTTGTTCCTTAAGGATATTGAGCAAAGGATTATTACTAAATTTACTTTCTGATAAATACTGCATAAATCTAGATATATAACTATTATCGGCAAAAAGACTTTAAAATACACTATAAAAATAGTTGTTTTTGCCGAAATTGGCAAAAGTTCGGCAATAGTATTATAAGATATTGATTCCGTTAATCCTAACGGAGCTGAAATAAACAAATAAAACAACCCGCAATGCAATATAATTCGCAAAGCGGGTTGAGTTATAAATTAACAGGTTTTTAATCGGTTTCTAATCAGGACAACTTACATCTGATTAAGCAAATTCTTTGCCTCATTTAGTCTGTCATTCCAGTCGTCTGAAGGCTCAAGAGTTTCGAAATACGCAATTGCCTCTTCAAGCTGTGCGAGTCTGGCAAGCGACTCAGGAGTATTTTCATCAGCGTACTGTTTACGCAATATCCTTATCTTCTCGGCATCCTGAATACCTTCAACTAATCTCTCGAAGCGGATAGAACTGCGTGCATCAGGATAAACAATATATGTATCGCCGGCAGGCCAGGTTCTGAAGCGGGAGTCGGTTAGAGGATTCTCAACCCATGAGTTGTAAGCCCAGCGAAGCATTCCGTCGAAATCAGCAGCAACAGTATGCCATCCGGCATAAACCGCTTCGGCAGGAGCAGAGAAAGTGAACACATTGGCAAACGGATCGGCACAACAGATATACCATGTTGTGATTAGCCCTTGTTCCCTTCGAGCCTCAATATCCGCTTTATCAACAACGCTGTTTGCACCGGCACTGATGTCCTTTATATATGGATATTCTTTATAACTTTTATGATTGTCGGCAAGCGATATACCCAACTCAGGTGCAGCACTTGCGAGCACCTTCATTGCAGCCTGCATATCGGCAGGAGAACGCTCATCCATAGCAATATTTGTGATTTCGAGCCACCCTTTTTCGCTGAGGTGACGCGTGAAATCTTTCAGAAACACACTCCATAATTCAACATACTCATCAGATTGCGCTTTAAGCTCAACCGTAACCAGCTCTTTCTTTTCCATATCATTGTAATGCAACTGATTGTTCCAGGTTAACAATGAGTAGCAGTTAATCATCCTGTCGATTCCGAGATCAAGCATAAACTCAACCCACTTATCAAAAACAGTATAATCGTACTCCCATGTGCCATCACTGTTTTTTGTCCATATAATCATATCCGCATATGCATCATAACACTGATTATTCCACGGATCTTTATTAAGCGTAGCTGTGATAACCTTCTGCCCCGCATCTGCAAGCATCTGCATGATTGGACGCATCTTTTCGAAATGAGCATCACTCCATACCTCCAGGTTATGCACCCTTGCTATAGCCGAAGGATGCTGCCACAGGTCGAGATGATACTCCCACTCCGATGGCTCGGGCAATACCTGATCAACAACCTCTACCTCTAATTCGAAATCCTCAAGAAAACCCCTTTCAGCAAACAGATTCAGTTTACCTGTATAGTTGCCTGCTGCGGCGTCTGAAGGGATGTCTACAGTAATCCAAACCGGTCTGACAGTCTTTCCTTCAATATTGAAATTATCAAGATTATCAAGCATATCAGCAGAAAGAGAAGCAGCATAATCTTCGGGTTTTCTATGGCCGCAACCCTCTGCAAACTCATCTGTCATTACATATCGCACAAACCTTGCCTGTGCAATTGAGGCAGGCAGAGTGTTTCCATCCGACTCAAAGCTTTCGAACTCTAACTCAACCTGATTTACATCGTTTACTGTCCAAAGCAGTAATTGCGCCGATACAGTCTCCCCTTTCCAGCCTGTAACCTTAGTTCTTTTAGCAATATCAACCTCAGGTTCAAGCGATTTTGGCATACGCTCATCAATAGTTATAAATGAAGCGTGCAGACCGGCAGTCACATGCGACCAGTCGGAAAGTGTATCACTTGTCGGGTCGGGCAACTCTTCAAAAGTCACGAATTCCTTTTGCGGTCTTTTGTTGTCACAAGCATTAAGCAGTGCAACAGACAATCCGAATATTGCACAGAGCTTCCACTGCCTGCTTAAAGATTTTAATTTCATACTTTTTGATTTTTATATTTAATGATTTTTGATTTGCTGTATACAAAAATAGCAAATTAGGGTTCCAAAACACCTTTTCATTTATTGTTAATCTCGAAATGATTAAAGAGAGCAGGCTCAGATTGCTCACCGATATGAATCAT
>CAZYNA010000022.1:2802-22765 GCA_964648775.1 uncultured Proteiniphilum sp.
ACCTTTGTTTCGTAGCTGTAATGGATTGCACCCGGGCGCACACATAGCACTGTACCGTTTAGATTTCCCTCTTTGGGCGTACCTGAAAGTGATAACTTTCCATCGCTTAAGGCATAATCGATATCTGAGAACGGATAATTCCAGGTCCAGTTTACCTTTAAAGTATTGTCATTAAAATCATCTCTGAATTGCGAAACTATCTTCTGCTCTGTACCGGCAAACGGAACCGGCTGTCGGTTAACTGCCAGTTTCCCGGTCTTAAACACTGGCCAGTCGGCATCATTTATTACCAACTCATGGAGTATGTGCTGCCGACCTAAATAGAATGAGGCATCCGACTGGTAACCGTGGCTGTAATAAAACATTCTTCCATCGGGGGTATTAACTACGGTGCCGTGACCACAGGACATATAATCGCCTCCACCGCCGGAGAGTATGGGGTTTTCGTTGTAAACCTCGTACGGACCTTTGAAACTCTTTGCTCTTGCAACTCTTACATCATAATCGCTACCCCAACCGCAGCAACTTTTTGCTGAGTAGATTATATAATAGTAGTCGCCCTTCTTAAAATGATATTGCCCTTCCAGTCCAACACCCTCATCATCCCTGAGCAGTGAAAAAGTTTCGCCTATCAGTTGCAACCCATCGTCGGATAATCTGCTACCAAGCAGTTCTATAGGCCTGTTGTCAAGTCCATACGCTTTCCAGGTAATAAACAACTCTCCATTATCCTCAAAAATAAATGCATCTATAGCCTCAGTACCAAAAACCACAATTGGTCCGTGATCTTTAAACTCGAGCGAAGTACCATCGGCCGTGGCAACACCTATAAATGAAACATTATCAGATTTTCGCCGGGCTGTATAGTAACAGTACATTGTGTTATTTCTGTAATACAGCTCAGGAGCCCAAAAAGAGTTGGAAGTCCATTCCGGCTTCTCATCAAAAACATGCCCTTGCTGCTCCCAGTTTATCAAATCTTTTGAAGTAAACAGAGGATAAAATGGAGCCCACTCAGAAGAAGTAGCAACTACATAATATGTGTCATCTACCCTTATAATAGAGGGGTCGGCAGCATCGCCACGTATAACCGGATTTTCGAAGTATCCGCTTTCCTGAGAAAATGATTCTGAAGAGATTGTTATAAGAAGAAGTAAAAAAACTACTTTTAACATGGTTTGAAATATAATGATGTTTTGTAAAGTTGTTGACAAATATAAGATTTTGCTTACAATATTTCTTGTTAAACCTACCACATTTGTGGTATTTTGCTATTAAAACATCGATTTTCTTTTCATTTTTTTTGTAAGTGTGATATTTTATAATTTATCTTTGTGTCAATAGAGGAAGAAAACAACAACAATTTATAAGATTAATTTACAAATGAAAAATAGTTTATCATATATGACAACTTATTACTTTACAACTAACGTATGCTGCTGTAAGATGGACATGTGTATGTTCAGGAAGGAACTCATGTATCGGTAAAAAGAAGAGAGAATTATAAAAAGCAGAAAAAAATAAAAGCTCCACCGGTACAAGCCGGCTGGAGCTTTTTTATTAACAATTTAATTAAGATAGGAAATGAAAGTCTTTAGGTTATTACAATTTGCGACAACACTTATTATTTCATCAAATCTGGTTGCCAACGGCAGTCTGCACGACCCACATACAGCACAACTGATAACTCCCATTATCGAGGCTAACAATGTTGAGGAAGCGCCTGACAAAAACAGAGAGGAAAAGCTTGTAATAGAGAGCAGCAGATTTGCAGCCCCACTTGCTCAGAAATGGGCATCGGAGTATGAAAAGTTAAACCCCAATGTAGATATTGTTTTTGCTAAAGAGTCGGGTGAAACGGCTGATATAAGCCTGGTTAGCTCAGCTAATATTGATGAAACAAAAGACAGTAAATTTATTCACGCAGGCAGGTTTGCCCTGCTTCCCGTAACAAATGCCGATAATCCGTTTTTGGACGAGTTAAACAAAAAACGATTAGACAACAAGGGTATAAAAGAACTCTTTTTTGGAAACGACCAGATTAGCAATAGTTCTGCTCAGTCAAAAGAGCCAAAATTTGAGCTTACAATATACTCCGGTAATAACTCCGACTCGTTTGCAGATGTATTTGCTGCACACTTCGGGTTTCTTAAGGCAGATATAAAAGGGAAGAAGATTTCGGGCGATGACATCTTTCTGATAAATGCCGTCCAAAAAGATAATGAGGGGGTTACTTATAATTATCTCAACTATATTTTTGATATTGAGACAAGAAGCTTAAAAGAAGGGCTTACAATTATCCCTCTTGATCTGAAGAAGGAATATAGAGAAATTTTAAATGAAGAGGATATCGATAAAACATTAACACTGCTTGAGTCTGAAGAAATTCCATTAATTCCGATTGATGATATTGGATTTATCGCTTCTAGCGAAAGTGATGAGACAAGGAAGTTCATTGATTGGGTACTGACTGAAGGACAAAAGTATAACAATGAATACGGATTCCTTAAAGTTACATATAATCAACTTGCTAATAAATAACTAAAAAAGTAAGCGTTCCCATATACCAATTGCAGAAGGAGACGGGAACGCTTATTTCTAATAATAAATTAGATTATGACAAATATATCGCTTTTGTTTAAAAGCATACAAATATTTATATGCTTAAAAAGAGTAAGTTACGTTTTTTTAACCCTCTTTCTATTCTCTTTCACATCTTATTCTCAGCACATTATACGTGGAACAGTTTATGACAGGTATAATGAACCGCTTGCGGGAGTTACTATTTATGTGAGCTCAACCTCATCCGGCACAGTATCAGATGCAGACGGAAACTTCAGTTTAACAACAGATGAGGACCTTCCGGTTACTTTAACAGTATCTTATTTAGGATTCAGGTCAACAGAAATTGATGTGTATGAAGCAGATGAGCCGGTAATTATTACACTATCGGAAGATTTGAACTTCCTTGATGAGGTGGTGGTAGTAGGATACGGAACGGCAAAGAAATCGAGTTACACCGGTTCGGTAGCCGTTGTAAGCACCAAAGATCTGGAGAAACTTGAGATAACCTCAGTTGGTAAAGCTTTGCAGGGATCGGTGCCCGGACTCCAATCTGTTTCGGCGGCCGGACAACCGGGTAGTGATGCCGAACTGTACATAAGAGGTATTGGTTCAGTTAATGCATCAACCTCACCCCTGTTTGTTGTTGATGGCATTCCGGGAGCCAACCCCAATCAAATAAATGCAAAAGATATCCAGTCGATATCAGTATTAAAAGATGCTTCGGCAAGTGCACTTTACGGATCAAGGGGAGCAAACGGGGTGATAGTGATAACAACTAAATCGGGTAATCTTAACTCTAAACCGGTTGTTTCATTTTCCTCGAGTGTAGGATTCACCGGACGTGCCGTTAAAGACTACGAATATTTATCAACTAACGATTATTACGAGCTTCAGTGGGAAGCAATAAGAAACACACAGGTTGATCAGGGGAAATCTGCAGCAGAGGCAGCTCAGTTTGCAAGTGACTATCTTGTAGACGGCGCATTGAAGGTAAATATTTACGGACCCCAATATCCTGTGCCGGTTGGTACTGACGGCAGATTAGTTGCAGGTGCAACACCGCTGTGGAACGACAATTGGGGAGATGCCATTTCGCGCACCGGTATCCGTCAGCAATACGATCTTAGTGTAAGTGGCGGTAGTGCAAGCACAAGATACTTCATTTCGGGAGGTTATCTGAATGAAGAGGGGTGGATACGTACTTCGGAATTTGAGCGCATAAACTTACGTACCAATGTACAATCTAAAGTGAACAACTGGTTTGAGGCCGGGATTAACACCTCATTCTCTTCAAGTTATCAGAAATCTCCGAATCAGAGTGATAGCAACACAGGAAACTTTGCAAACTTTCAGCGATTGATTTCAAACATTTATCCTGTTTATGAACGCAACCCTGACGGAACTTATGTTTTAGATGAAGATGGCAATAAGAAGTGGGATTATGGTATTTGGCGACCAACAACTGCTGTTAGCGGCTCAAACATACTTGGAAGTTCTGAACACGCTATTTCGGGAAGTAATACAGAAGCTGCATTAGTAAGTACGAATTTTATAATAACCTTTTTTGAAGGTCTGTTGGTTAGGACTACTGCTAGTGCTGATTACAGATCATGGACTTCCCACTCATATTCACACCCGTATTACAGTACAGGCGTAATTGCTGATGGAGCCGGCACCGCAAGCAGAGGATCAAGCAGGACAATAAACTATACTGTTAACAGTTTTATAGATTACTCTCTTAATTTAGGAAACAAGCACTCATTTAATCTGCTGGCAGGTCCTGAGATCTATGTAAACAATATCTCCTCTTTATCAGGGAACCGTACAGGTTTTCAGGTATTAGGAAAAACGGAGCCTTCTGCCGGCTCAATTATTGGATCATTCAACGGCACGTCGGACAACTACAGGTTGGCAAGCTGGTTAAGTAAAGTAGACTATAACTACCTCGAACGTTATCATTTTTCTGCCAGTTTCAGACGCGACGGATCTTCGAGATTCAGTAAAGAATCGAGGTGGGGTAACTTCTGGTCTCTTGGAGCTTCCTGGAATATCAAAAGGGAGGAATTCTTGAAAGATGTGAATAATATTGACAATCTTAATCTTCGCTTTAGCTATGGTGCTCAGGGAAATGATAATGTAGGCAACTATGCATACGGAGGTTTTTATTCGATATATAACAGTCTGGATTTGTTAGGTCTATTACCTTCGGATCTGCCAACACCCGAACTTAAATGGGAGACAAATCTCAACTTCAATTTAGGTGTTGATATTTCTATGTTCGACAATAGGCTGATTGC
Organism: uncultured Proteiniphilum sp.; assembly: GCA_964648775.1. GTDB lineage: Bacteria > Bacteroidota > Bacteroidia > Bacteroidales > Dysgonomonadaceae > Proteiniphilum. The sequence continues at coordinate 7,665 of CAZYNA010000022.1, forward strand.
TCAACTTGATGTATATAACCGCCAGTCGAAAGACCTGCTATTCGAAAGACCTCTTTCACCCTCAACAGGATATAGCGGTATAAATGCCAACATTGGATCATTAAGCAACAGAGGTATTGACGGACAAATAACGGGAAGACCAATAAGAACCAGAGATTTCAATTGGGACATAACTCTTAATTTCGGACACTACACCAACAAAATCACCAAGTTGCCACAGGATGAGATTCTAACAGGCTCAATCGGACAATATGGAAATACGAAGAAGATGGTAGAGGGTGGCTCTGTTTATGATTTCTATATTAAGGAATGGGCAGGAGTAAATCCTGAAAACGGAAAGGCTACATGGTATAAAGATATAGTTGATGGCAACGGAAATGTTACCGGAAGAACAACAACTGAGGATCAGACAGAAGCTACTCCTTATTTTCAGGGAAGTTCGCTGCCCGACTTCTACGGAGGTTTAAATAATAGCTTTTCTTATAAAGGGTTCGACCTCTCATTTCTTGTCTCATTTAGTGTTGGTGGTAAAATATTTGATGGTGACCAGCCAATGATAATGCATCTTGGATATGCGCCGGGAAGAAACTGGTCGGCTGAAGCCTTGTCGAGATGGACTCCTGAAAACAATGAAACCGACTTCCCACGATTGTCTTATGTATCAGATTCATGGAATACAATTCCCTCAACACGGTTTTTGTATAGTGCAACATACGCAAGGCTCAAAAACATTGTTTTATCATATACACTTCCTGAGAAATTTATTTCGCACTGGAATTTGAGTGATGTGAAGCTGCATGTGACAGGAGATAATATTCTTACATTCTATGGACATCAGGGGTTAGATCCCGAACAGACAGTTTCCGGGTCTACCTACTATCGATATCCTGCTCAAAAAGCATATACTGTGGGAGTTAATGTGTCATTTTAAATAAATATCTGAAATAATTATGAAACTATACAAAATATATTCAATTATTGCATTGGTACTGTTTACAGCATGCAACGATTCGTTTTTCGAAACCACTCCTCCTACGCAGATTTCAACGTCAGAGGTATTTTCTTCCGAAGACAATATTGATGCTTTTATTAATGGAGCAATACGGTTTCTGATGGAAAACAGTACTTCGCAGGATAACCCGGGGCTGCCAACTATTTTTCTTACGCATGAAGTGATGGGTGAAGATGCTTTTGCACGTGACGGAAGATATGGTTACAGAGATTCTTACCCTTATCGCGATCCTTTTGACAATACAACAAGACGTGCTCTGTTTTTCTGGACTTTACAGTACACTTCAATAGATCACGCAAATAATATTATTGCAAATATTGAGATTGATGATAACAGTAAAGCCTCATTTAAACATATGAAAGGGCAGGCATATGCATTAAGGGCATATAATTATCTGAACCTGGTACGACAATATCAGTTTACTTATGCAAAAGATGCTAATGCAGCTGCATTACCGGTTTACACTACTCCTACAAATCCATCAACAAACCCTAATCCGCTATCAACAGTAGGAACTATTTACGAATTGATTTTAGATGATTTAGCGGAGGCTGAGAGGCTACTTCAGGGCTTTAACAGGGAGGTGAAAAACAGACCTGACCTCAATGTTGTTTATGGATTACTTGCACGCACGCATCTTACTCTTGAAAATTGGGAGCTTGCTGCCGAGTATGCTGTAAAAGCACGTGCAGGCTATCCGATAATGACCGCCGAACAGTATGGCGAAGGATTTAATGATGTTGCCAACCAGGAATGGATTTGGGGGCATCCGCAAACTGCAACACAAAACAGGGGCGGTTCATCCTATTTAGCTTATATTGAAACAACGCCATATACAACAAATGCAAGTGGTACAAATCTTTATTATGGCTATAACAGTATAATTCCTGATCCACATTTTGTTCAGCTTTTTGAAGATGAAGATGTGAGAAGATCTTTGTTTGAGGTGGCTACTCAACCTGCAGAAGCACTTTATGCTCATTACAGGTATAAGAAATTCAGGAATAAATATCCAAATCACGACGGTCATATAGTTCTTATGCGATCATCAGAGATGTTGCTTATTGAAGCTGAAGCAAAAGCGCGGTTAAACAATGTTTCAGGCGCGGTTCAGGCATTAAATGAACTTAGGAGCAGGAGAAATCTGCCGAATGTGGCGGCTGCCGACTATAATAATAGCAGCATTGTTTCTGAAATTCTGCTTGAACGCAGACGAGAATTGTGGGGTGAGGGCTTTAGGTTGTATGATATTTTGAGACTGCAGACTGCACCGGTTCGACTTGAATCTAATGAGACATTTATAGATGATGAGGGTAAAACAGTAGCGGTTAGAGGACACTGGATTACAAGATTTCCTGATGGCTCAGAATTATCGCCAAACAGCAAATATTACTTATTCCCCATACCTTTGAATGAGATAAATAATAATCCAAATTTATAAAAGACAACAAATAATTATAGACATGAAGAAAAATATATTTTACATACTTATTACTCTTTTGGCAGTATCATGTACCGAAAGAGAGAATTATAATCTGTCACTTTCAGGAACTGTGGAAGGTGTTGAAAGCGGTACGGTTTACTTACAGAAATTTAGGAATAAGTCGTTTTATGAAATAGACTCAACTCAAATAGTGAACGGTCAGTTTAGTTTTAAAAAGAATGTTGAGCTTCCTGAGATTTATGGACTCTCTTTAGATACTGAAAGAAGTACATTTTTAATATTCCTTGATGAAAACCCCACTACTGTTCATCTCGATTCGTCGCAAAATTATAGAAACACTGTGGTTGAGGGGTCTGAGCTACACGACTTATACGTTGATTTCAGGAGCCGGAGAGATGTACAGATTGATGAGTTTATAAAAGAGCATCCCTCTTCGCTTGTATCGGCATATGCGCTATACAGGTTTTATTCGTATCGACTAACTCCTGAGGAGTTGAGATATAATATTGATTTGCTGGATCCTGCCTTAAAGAATACTCCATATGTTGAAGTTTTAGAGGAGTTGATTCCAACTCTCGAAGTTGTTTCTGTAGGAAATCCGGCTCCTGACTTTGCTGCAAATGACCCTGAGGGTAATACGCATAAATTATCAGATTATATAGGAAAAAGCGATTACCTGTTTCTTGATTTCTGGGCTTCGTGGTGCGGACCTTGCAGAAGGGAGAATCCGAATATTGTGAAGGCTTATGAAAAATATAAAGATAAAGGGTTTGATATTTTTGCTGTTTCGCTTGACAGCAGTAGAGATGGCTGGGTTACCGCTATTGAGAAAGATGGTTTGGTTTGGACAAATGTATCTGATCTGCTTTTGTGGGATAGCGAACCGGCAAAACTTTATGGTGTCAGAGCAATTCCGGCAAATTTCTTAATTGATAAAAACGGTGTTATTGTAGCAAAGAATCTTAAGGGAGAGGATCTGCATAATACACTTGAGGAACTGCTTAACTAACATTTTCTGCACTCACTTTATTCAATTATTCTAAACATATACAGATATATGTTTAAGGGAATCATACACTTAATTTAAAAGAAAACAACAGTATGAAAAGGTCTATTTCTCTTTTTATTGCTTCAATTATAGTATTATTTATTTTTATTGGCAGGGCTGAGGGACTTGATTATTATTTTCAGGGAATCACTTTCGACTCTAATATCCCTTCTCCCGAAGAGTTTCTTGGGTATCAACCGGGAAGCAGAATAACGGAGCATAGCAGAATTAATGCATACTACGAGAAGATTGCAGGGCTTTCGGATAAGGTTGAACTTATAGAAATTGGGAAGAGTCATGAAAGCAGACCCATTTATGTTCTGGCAGTTTCTTCTCCCGAAAACATACGCAATCTTGATGCCTTAAGAGAGAGGCGGAAAGGAGTGAGGGAAGGTGAAAACATTGACAGTCGGCTAATTATATTCCTTGGAAACGCTGTTCATGGAAATGAGATTTCTTCTTCGGAAGCAGCTCTTTATTCAGCTTATTATTTTACTGCTGCACAAAGCAGCAAAGTGCAGAAACAGCTTGAAGAGAGTGTGATCTTTATAGATCCTGTTCGCAATCCCGACGGTCAGGAAAGGTTTGCCTCGTGGGTTAATTCAAATATCAGCTTTAAGAGGCACAACACCTCTCAATATGATAGAGAACACAGCGAAGGATGGCCGCGAGGAAGAGGAAATCACTACTGGTTTGATCTGAACCGCGATTGGGTAAATATCGTTCATCCGGAAAGCAGAGCCAGAGTTGCTTTTTATCAGGATTGGTTACCTCATGTTCAGGCAGATCATCATGAAATGGGGACTAACACTACTTTCTTTTTTGAGCCAACTGATCCGGAAGGTAACGAAAGTCACCTTGTTCCCAAATCAAACTATGAGCTTAATCTCAGGTTTGCTGAGTATTTTGCTGATGCACTAAACAGAATAGGCTCATTTTATTACACTAAAGAGTCGTATGACAACAAAAACCCCAATTTCGGTTCTACTTATCCCGACTTTAATGGTGGCGTAGGTATTTTGTTTGAACAGGGGTCTTCAAGAGGGTTAGTGCAGGAGTCGGAAAACGGACTTGTAACATTACCTTTTACAATACGGAATCAACTGGTTACAACTATTGCGACAGTAGATGCTGCTCACGGTAACAGAGACGCTCTTTTTGATTTGCAGCGTGAGTTTTTTACTAAAGCAGCTCCGGGTGTTGATACAAGAAGATCTTATATAATTGGGGATAACTATGATAATACCCGGTTGAACAAGTTTATTGATTTACTGCTAACTCACAAACTTGATGTTTATGAAAATGACAGAGAGGTTGAAGTTGACGGTGTCACATATTATCCCGGTAAATCATTTATAATTCCGGCAGGACAGCCCAACAGTGCTCTTGTGGGTATAATATTTGATGATAAGAAAGATTTTGAAGATGTGAGTAAGTTGGGTTATGGTGCAGGTTTTTCTATTGTATACTCAACGGGACTTTCATATGGTATAATTAACTCGGGAAACAGGGGTGCAAAAGTGGAAAATTTGCCTCAAGTTTCTTATGCCGCACCCGAACGATCAGATTATGCATATCTGATTGACTTCAGAGATTCGGGTAGTCAGAGGTTTTTATTGCATCTTCTTGAGAATAATATTTTAGTTAAAACGGCAACCAAGCTTTTCGCAATTGAAGGTCAACAAAGCAGAAGAGAGTTTTCGTACGGCAGTCTGCTTATACCTGTAAGTAATCAATCAATAGAATCAGATGAACTTCACAACTTGATCAGGGAGTTGTCTGTAAAGAATGGGGTTGAAGTTATCCCTGTAAATAATGGCTTCAGCATTAGCGGAGTAGATTTAGGGAGCAGTGCCTTTAAAAAAGTAGAAACTCCTAAGGTGCTTATTGTTACAGGCGGAGATGTTTCATCAACAGAAGCCGGTGAGGTATGGCATTTATTTGATCAGCGTCTTGAATATCCACTTACACGTGTAAACAGTGATAATCTGAGGCGAGTGTCACTTAATGACTTTAACAGAATTGTATTTGTAAGCGGAGGCTACGACTTTATAGGCAAGGATCTGTTGGAGGATTTAAAGATATGGATTAGAAACGGTGGAACTCTTATTACCATTAACAGCGCATCAAGATGGGCGATTAGCAATGATTTATCTTCTGCATCGCTTGTGGAGAGACCCGACAGTTTAGCAGGAACTCAGCAGGAATGGCAGCCAACATCAATATTTCTGACACACATTGATCTTGAACATCCGCTGGCATTTGGACTAACATCAGAGAGTCTACCGGTTTTAAGGGAAAGTAACCTGTATATAAACAGCTCAAACAATACAGTATCAGAATATAATGAAGACCCTTTGGTAAACGGATATATATCTCAAGAAAATCTCGATCGGCTTAAAGGATCTGCTTCTGTAACTGCAAACAATCTTGGCAGAGGAAGAGTAGTATTATTTACAGAAAATCCTGTTTTCAGAGGTATATGGGATGGAACCAGCCGCACCTTTGTTAACGCTATTTTATTCTCAAATATATCTTCAGGAAGATAAAAACAACATGAACAAGTTATTTTCAAATACAAGCTTCAGACTATTACTGGCTGTGGTTGTGGGATTACTTCTTGGAAGCTTTGCAAATGAAAGCGTAATTAAAGTATTGCTTCCTGTTAAACATGTGCTGGGTCAGATTATCTTTTTTCTGATACCGCTTATTGTTTTTGGGTTTATTGCACCTGCAATTGCACGCTTAAAAGATAATGCATCGAGACTTCTAAGGTTCTCGCTGGCAATTGCTTACTTATCGTGTGTTGGCAGTGCAACGCTGGCTGCTTCTGTTGGGTATAAAACTATTCCGCTAATTGACATTGAGCCCGTTAGTAGTGCAACTAAAGCGCTTCCGGAAATGATATTCAGACTTGACATACCGCCGGTAATGCCGGTGTTGAGCTCCCTGCTTCTTGCTTTTATTGTAGGAGCCGGAGTTCTTATTACTAAATCAGAGAAGATTGAAAGTGCATTATATGAATTTCAGAATATAGTTCTTGCAACCGTAAAAAAGGTTTTAATTCCTCTTCTGCCATTTTTTATAGCTGTTAATTTTGCAATCTTTGCTTTTCAGGGAGATCTGGCAACGAAACTTCATCTTTTCCTTTTAATAATTGTAATAACAATATTATGCCATATCATTTGGCTTACAATACTTTATATTAGCTCAGGTGTTTATTCGGGAAAGAATCCGTGGCAGGTACTTAAGCATTATGGACCGGTTATATTAACCGCACTGGGGTCGCAGTCATCGGCTGCAAGTTTGGGGGTTGCAATAGAAGAGACCAGAAAAAGTACGGTACTTGATCCGAAAGTCAGAGATTTCTCTATACCTCTTTTTGGTAATATTCATTTTCCCGGTTCCGTGCTGGATATTGTATTTTTGGTGCTTGCTGTTTCTTATCTGCAGTATGGCACAATACCGGAAGTTGAGAAAATGCTTCTTTTTATACCTTTGCTGGCAATATTTGGCGTTGCTGCACCGGGTTTGCCGGGGGGAACGCTATTTGCATCTATTGGACTGATTCAGGCTGTAATAGGGATTGATGAGGCTGGTATTGCGCTGATGGTAACAATCTTTGCTTTATTAGACAGCTTTGGAACAGCCCACAATATCACTAGTGATGGTGCACTATCATTAATACTTACAAAGTATAAAAACAGTACGCAAAAAGAGAGAAAGACTGTATCGATTAAAGAATTAAAAACTCAAGAAGAGTAATTTCCACTAACAAAACAATAATAAATACTATAAAACATTTCATTTTATCAATTATTCATATAACTTTGCATCAAATTCATATTTAAGATGTTTGAAGTGCAGAGATTGTATTCAACATATTTTACTACTACTATGACCATGACCCCCTGGGGGGTTATGTAAATTTTCACATCCGTAAGCAGGCAACTGCTTTTATGCCAACCGTTCGGTTATAGCATTACTAATCAGTTTTTTAATTATTAATCAACCGTTAAAAAATGACGGAAAAAGTCATAATCAGATGAAAGTTATGAAGTTTGGTGGGACATCAGTGGGAAGTCCCGAAAGTTTACATTTGGTCAAAAATATAATAGAAAGTCAAGAGGAAACAGTAATAGTTGTAGTATCTGCCCTTGATGGGGTTACAGATCGACTCCTTCTTGCTGCCGACTTTGCCCTTAACAGCAACTCAGGTTATAAGACTCTGCTTGACGAAATGATTGCTCGTCACAGAAATATGATTGCCAAAGTTATAAGTTCTGAAGAAATCAGGCGTGAGGTTACCGAAAAGACTGAGCAGTTGTTTGAAGAACTACAGAATATTCTTAGAGGGGTTTTTCTGATTGGTGATCTGTCTCAAAAGACCTCTGACAAGATTGTAAGTTATGGAGAGCGACTATCTTCATTGATTGTAAGCAAGATGATAGATGGTTCGCAACTCTACGATTCTACAAAATTCATTAAAACTAATAAACAGTTCAGCAGTCACATACCGGACCTAGATACTTCAAATAAGCTTATCAGAGAGACTTTCTCTAAAATGCCACCTCCACATGTAGCTGTTGTTCCCGGCTTCATCTCTTCAAACATTGATGATAACGATATAACAAATATTGGCAGAGGCGGTTCCGATTATACCGCATCAATAATTGCAGCTGCAATGAATGCATCGATGCTGGAAATATGGACAGATGTGAATGGCTTTATGACTGCCGATCCTAAGATTATTAACTCTGCTTATGTGATTGATGAATTATCATTTACAGAAGCAATTGAGTTGTCGAACTTTGGAGCCAAAGTAATTTACCCACCAACAATATTCCCGGTTTATCATAAGAATATACCAATTTATATTAAAAACACATTTAGTCCTGAGTCAAAGGGGACACTTATAAGAGACATTAAGCCTACCCGTAATGGAAAGATTATTAAGGGTATATCATCAATAAATGATACTGTACTGATTACTATTCAGGGCTTGGGAATGGTTGGTGTTATAGGTGTAAACAAGAGAATATTTTCTGCGCTCGCAGATAATGGCATAAGTGTTTTTATTGTTTCTCAGGCATCATCTGAAAACAGCACCTCATTTGGGGTAAGATCTCAAGATGCTGAACTTGCAAAGAAGGTTCTCAGCAGAGAGTTTGAGCATGAGATAAGTATGGGAAGCATAAACGAGGTTATTGTTGAGTATAATCTGGCAACTATAGCTATTGTTGGTCAGAACATGAAGCATGTACCCGGTATTGCCGGCAAGTTCTTTGGTGCGCTTGGCAGAAATGGTATAAGTGTGGTGGCATTGGCTCAGGGAGCAGGAGAAACAAACATTTCATGCGTAATTTCTAAATCAGATTTAAAGAAATCGCTAAATGTTATTCACGATTCATTCTTCCTCTCTCCTTACCAGGAGCTCAATCTCTTTATTGTTGGAATTGGCACGGTTGGAAGTAAGCTGCTTGAGCAGATTAAGCAACAACAGTCAACTCTTAAAGAACAAAATAAACTTAGAATCAACATTGTAGGAATTGCGAATGGTCGCAAAGCAATATTTACCAGAGAAGGAGTTCCACTTGAAGGCTATTATGATTTCCTCATGGAAAAAGGGGTAAAGAGTTCTCCGGATTATATCAGAGACGAGATTCTCAAGATGAATATTTTTAACTCTGTGTTTGTAGACTGTACTGCAAGTGAGGATATTGCAAAGATTTACGGTGATCTGATGGCAAGGAATATATCTGTTGTTACAGCAAATAAAATTGCTGCATCTTCTGAATATAATAATTATAACAATCTGAAAGAGACAGCACGTAAATCGGGAGTTAAATTCCTTTTTGAGACTAATGTTGGTGCGGGCTTACCTATCATCAACACAATGAATTCATTAATTAATTCGGGTGACAAAATAATAAAGCTTGAAGCCGTTCTGTCGGGAACACTCAACTTTATTTTTAATACACTAAGCGAAGATATCCCTTTTAGTGAAGCTATTAGACTTGCAGTGGAAGCTAAATTTGCTGAGCCAGACCCGAGAATTGACTTAAGCGGACTGGATGTAACGCGCAAGCTGGTGATCTTGTCACGTGAAGCAGGAGCAAAAATTAACCAGTCGGATGTTACTAAAAAACTCTTTGTTCCGCAGAAGTTTTTTGACGGTTCACTTGATGACTTCTGGAAGTCAATTCCCGAAATGGATGCATCATTTGAAGAGAGAAGAAAAGAATTGGAAAAAGAGGGTAAGCGACTTCGTTTTGTAGCCTCATACGATAACGGAGCGTGTGAAGTTGGACTTCGGGAAGTTGAAAACGGTCACCCCTTCTATGAACTTGAAGGGAGCAATAATATTATAATGATTACCACTGAGCGATATAACGAATATCCGATGGTAATTAAAGGTTATGGAGCAGGTGCAAGTGTAACTGCTGCCGGTGTATTTTCTGATATTATCTCAATTGCAAACATACGGTAAACTGTATGAAATATATTGTAATACTCGGGGATGGAATGGCCGACGAGCCAATTGCTGAACTTGGAGGTAAGACTACGCTTCAGTTTGCCAAGACTCCATATATGGATCTACTCGCAAGTAAAGGCAGGAATGGATTGCTTGATACTATTCCGGAAGGTTTTGCACCCGGCAGCGAGATTGCAAATTTGTCGGTATTAGGTTATGATGTTCCTGCAGTGTATGAAGGACGCGGTGTTCTTGAAGCGGCAAGCATGGGTGTAGAGATTTATCCTGGAGAGATGGCTATGCGTTGTAACCTGGTCTGTTTAGAAGGTGATCATCTGAAAAATCATTCTGCAGGACATATAACTACCCCCGAAGCATATGAGCTTATCAGATTTCTGGAGAAAGAGCTTGGAAATGATGTTTTCAGCTTTCACCCGGGGGTCTCATACAGGCATGTGTTGAAAATGAAAGGTGGTAATAAGAGCTTATATTGTACGCCTCCTCATGATATCCCGGAGAAGCCGTTCAGAAACTATCTTATAAGACCTGCGGCAGAATTGGCAAAACCAACTGCTGATGCTTTAAATGACCTTATATTTAAATCTCAGGAGATCTTAAATAATCATCCGGTTAACAGGAAAAGAGTATCAGAAGGTAAAAATCCCGCTAACAGTATTTGGCCCTGGTCACCGGGGTTCAGACCTGATATGAAACCACTCTCTGATATGTTTCCAATAAAGCAGGGTGCAGTAATTTCGGCTGTCGACCTTATTAGAGGTATTGGTGTATATGCCGGATTAGAGGTTATCATGGTTGAAGGTGCAACAGGATTACATGACACAAACTATGAGGGTAAAGCCAAGGCAGCCTTAGAAGCTTTGAAAGAGAAGGATTTTGTTTATTTGCATATAGAGGCAAGTGATGAAGCAGGTCATGAAGGTGATGTGCCTCTAAAAGTGAAGACTATAGAATATCTGGATAGCAGGATTGTAAAAACAATTTATGAAGAGACTCTAAGGTGGAATGAACGGGTTACAATTGCTGTTCTTCCTGATCACCCGACTCCTTGTTCAATACGCACTCATACCCGTGATCCTATTCCTTTCGTTATTTATCACAAAGACATTGAACCTGACAGTGTGCAGGTTTATGATGAATTTGCGGCAAAAGAGGGAAGCTACGGACTTCTTCATACTAATCAGTTTATGAAAGCTTTATTCAATATCAGTTTGTAAATAAATCAAGCAAAAAGAATTTCTTCTGTTTGTTCCTAAACATTAATAACTGACCAGCATGTTATACTACAGCACAAATCATAAAGCTCCAAAAGCAACATTACAAGAGGCAGTTGTAAATGGATTGGCTCCCGACAAAGGGTTATATATGCCGGAGTATATTCCTGTTCTTCCTCAAAGCTTTTTCAAAGATATAACTAAAAGGAATCTGATCGAAACTTCAAAAATTGTAGCAAATGCATTTTTTGGGGAAGATATCCCTATAACTGAACTGGATACAATCGTTTATGATACGCTAAACTTCGATATTCCATTAAAAAAGATTGAAGAGGGAATATATGTGCTGGAACTGTTTCACGGACCAACTTTTGCGTTTAAGGATGTTGGAGCAAGATTTATGGCACGAATGCTATCATATTTTGTAAAAGAGCGTAACCAGCAGGATGTAAAGGTGCTTGTTGCAACTTCCGGAGATACTGGCAGCGCTGTTGCAAACGGTTTTCTGGGAGTTGAGGGAATACAGGTTTTCGTTTTATACCCTTCGGGAAAGGTTAGTGATATTCAGGAGGCACAATTTACTACCCTTGGAAAGAATATTGTTGCACTTGAAATTGATGGGACATTTGATGATTGCCAGGCATTGGTTAAATCTGCCTTTATGGATGAGGAGCTGAATATTCAATTGAATCTGACTTCAGCAAACTCAATTAATGTTGCAAGGTTTTTACCCCAATCATTCTATTATTTCCATGCCTTTGCTCAGCTGGCAAAACAAGCAGTCAGAGAAAATATTGTTATATCAGTACCAAGTGGTAATTTGGGCAACCTTACAGCAGGACTGTTTGCAAAACGCATGGGCTTGCCAATCGACCGATTCATAGCAGCTAACAATAATAATGACATCTTTTTTAATTATCTGAAAAACGGAATATATAGTCCGAGGTCTTCCGTGCAAACTATAGCTAATGCAATGGATGTTGGTGCTCCCAGTAACTTCGATAGAATTGTGGAAATGTATGATGGCTCGCATAAAGAAATTATAAATGATATTGCAGGGTTCACTTACAATGATGATCAAATCAAAGATACTATTGCCACGCTATATAATGAAACCGGATATTTACTCGATCCGCATGGGGCTTGCGCATACCGTTCGCTAAAAGAAGGATTAAATAAAGGCGAAACCGGTATTTTTCTGGCAACTGCACATCCCGCAAAATTTAAGGATACTGTAGAAGATTGCACCGAATCCAAAATAGAAATTCCAAAAGCTTTGAAGTCCTTTATGAACGGTGAAAAACATACAATTCCCTTATCAAATGATTTCAATCTGTTTAAAAAAGCCTTAATCAACCTGTCTTAAGTTTCTTTTTACTATTTTTGCTGCATATTAATTGATTAATGTGTAGTTTTGCGTGAGAAGAACCACACGCATTCACAGTATCCGGATGAGGCAAATTTTACGATTCATATCTCTGCTTTTTGCAATAGCAATTTTTTATCAATGCTCCTCTGTCCAGAAGGCAGGCATAGCTGTACACCAGGAGGAACAGTTGTCTGAAATTGTTGTACCGGAGATTGAGCTTGAAGATGTAACTACACCCATAATTGAAGATGAAGCAACTGAAGACTTAGCAATCATTTCAGAGACTGAACCGGAAACTTTAACAGAAATACTCACAGATTCAATCCTCCCAGCGATAGATTTACCTGTCGATTCGCTTATTGCTGATTTAGCCGCAGACTCATTATCCGTTGAACTCCCTGCAGACAGTTTAGTTGCCGCAGCTCCGCAAGACTCGCTTGTCAGAACAAATCAGACTCTTGATGCGCCTGTTCATTATACTGCTCAAGACTCAATAGTATTTACTGTCGATAATATGGGATATTTGTATGGACAGGCAGATATAAAATATGGCGAACTGGGTATTTCGGGCGAGAGTATCACTATGGATCTTGATAGTAATATAATTACTTCTACTTTTGCCCTCGACTCGCTAGGTGAAGAGTTTGGGCACCCTGTATTTTCAGAAGGAGGTACACAGTATGAAATGAAGAAGGTGCGATATAATTTCGACACCAAAAAAGCATTTATTCATAATGTGATTACACAACAGGGAGAGGGGCATATTGTAGCAAACGAAGCTAAGATGAATGCCGATAACTCATTCTATATGAGGAATGCAAAATATACTACTTGTGACAATCACGACCATCCTCACTTCTATCTTAATCTGTCTAAAGCCAAAGTAAGACCTGAGAAAGATGTTGTAACCGGTCCGGCCTGGCTGGTTGTGGCCGACGTTCCGCTGTTTCCGGTTGTATTGCCTTTCGCCTTTTTCCCATTCACAACCACCTACTCTTCAGGTATCATTATGCCAAGTTATGGTGACGAAATGACAAGAGGGTTTTATCTCCAGAATGGCGGATATTATTTAGCACTTAGTGATTATATCGACCTTGCAATGACAGGTGAGATTTACACCAAAGGGACGTGGGGTGCGGGTGTACGTTCTAATTACAGGAAAAGATATAAGTACTCAGGAAACTTCAACGTATATTATCTGAATACAGTAATGGGTGAGAAAGAGATTGCAGAAGTTGTTCCGGAGGCACACTCAGTATCTAAAGACCTAAGAATCAACTGGACTCACTCTCAGGACCCTAAAGCAAATATGTACAGAACTCTTTCTGCAAGCGTGAATTTCTCAACAAGCAGAAATAATCATCACGACCTGAGCAGGCTTTATTCCAGGGAAGCATCAAACAACACAAAAAGCTCGAGCGTGAACATAACTCAAAGGTTTCCCGACTCACCATGGAGCCTCTCTGCCACTATGAGCGTAAACCAGGTATCCCGTGACTCCACTATTTCTGCTACATTACCCAACGTTTCTGTAAATATGAGCAGGATATACCCGTTCAAAAGAAAGGATGCCATTGGCGAAGAAAGATGGTATGAAAAGATATCTATGAGCTACTCAGGTGAGTTCAGAAACTCAATTACGACTAAAGAAGACCGTTTCCTGCAGTCGAATCTGGTACGTGACTGGTCGAATGGCATGCGCCACAACATCCCTGTCAGCGCAACTTTTACGCTGTTCGACTTCGTTCAGATATCCCCTTCATTCAACTATACAGAACGATGGTATACCGGTGCTCACATGCAGGCATGGGATCCGGTTGCCGAAAGAAATATACCGGTTGATACAATTCATGGCTTCAAAAGAGTATATGACTACAGCACTTCGCTCAGCGCACAGACAAAGCTTTACGGTATGTATACCCCATGGAAGATATTTGGTGATAAAGTGCAGGCTATACGACATGTACTCTCACCCAGTGTGAGTTTCAGTTATCGCCCCGACTTTGGCGACCCAAGATATGGATTTTATGAAACATATACCTACCGCGACGAATATGGTGAAGAGGTTGAATATACCTACTCGCCCTACTCTGCAATGATGTTCGGAACAGCTGCCAGAGGTCAGAGTGGAAGTATAGGCTTCGATTTCAAGAACAACCTTGAGATGAAAATCAGATCCGATAGTGATTCAACCGGATTAAAGAAGGTTAGCCTGATAGATGATTTGGGAATCAACTTCAATTATAATATGATGGCCGACTCAATGAAGTGGAGTAATATTAATACGAACCTCCGACTAAAGCTGACTCAATCATATACCCTTAGTCTTAACATGGTTTGGGATCCGTATCTTTATGAACTTGATCATAACGACAGACCGGTTAGAGTTGACAAGCTAAGGATATTTAACGGAAAAGGGTTTGGAAAGCTAATGAGTACAGGAACATCTTTCTCATACTCACTTAATCAGGATACTTTCAGCAAATGGTTTGGAAGAGGTGATGATAATAGTGGTGGAGAT
>CAZYNA010000022.1:22865-30057 GCA_964648775.1 uncultured Proteiniphilum sp.
TTCGACCTGAAGAAGTTCACAAATATAAACTGTACACTTACCCGTAACCTGCACTGCTGGAGCATGTCGGCAAGCTTCATACCAATTGGTCCATATAAATCATACAACTTTACAATACGGGCAAATTCTTCAATGTTACAAGACCTGAAATATGAACAGCGCAGCTCACCATACGACCAGGGATCGGATTGGTATTAAAAACTCACTTATCTTCTCCCCACAGTTTTTTCATTAAATCACTAAGTTTCTTCTCTGCAGGATTTAACTGTGCTTCCCAGAACCGGCTTCCCTTTATGGCTTCAGGCAAATACTCCTGAATTACAAAATTGTTATCGTAATCGTGAGAGTATTTATACTCCTTACCGTAGTCGAGTTCCTTCATCAGTTCAGTCGGCGCATTTCTCAGATGCAACGGCACAGGCAGATTACCTGTCTGTTCAACTTTAGCTAAAGCCTTATCAATAGCCATATATGCCGAGTTACTTTTTGGAGAGGTGGCTAAATAGATCGTAGCCTCAGCAAGCACAATTCTACCTTCAGGCCAACCTATCTTCTGCAACGTATCAAAACAGGCGTTTGCAAGTAGCAGCGCATTAGGATTTGCCAGACCAATATCCTCCGCAGCAGAAATAACCAGTCGCCTTGCAATAAACTTCGGATCCTCTCCGCCTGCAACCATCCTTGCAAGCCAATATATTGCAGCATCCGGGTCACTACCTCTGATAGATTTTATAAAAGCAGAGATAATATCGTAGTGCATCTCGCCACCTTTATCATAAGCCGCCGGATTCTCCTGCAGGCGTTCGGTAACCATTTTATCAGTTATAACAACCTTGCCATCATCACCTCCGGCAGCAATTGTAAGTTCCAGAATATTAAGCAACTTTCTGGCATCACCTCCCGAAAACCGAAACAGAGCATCACTCTCCTCAACAACAATATCTCTCTCTTTAAGTATTATATCCTCCGTTAGTGCACGGTTAAGCAGGTTTTCAAGATCTCTCTTTTCCATCGACTTAAGCACGTATACCTGGCAGCGCGAAAGTAGTGGTCTGATAACCTCAAACGAGGGATTCTCTGTAGTTGCGCCAATGAGCGTAACAGTACCTGTTTCCACCGCATTAAGAAGTGAATCCTGTTGCGATTTACTGAATCGGTGAATCTCATCAATAAAAAGAATTGGTGCCGCAGAATCAAAGAAACGAGTACTTTTAGCCTTCTGTATTACTTCACGAACATCCTTCACTCCTGAATTTATGGCACTAAGCTTATAAAAAGGAGCCTTCACAGTGTTTGCAATGATATTTGCAAGTGTAGTTTTACCCACTCCCGGCGGTCCCCAGAATATAATAGAAGGTACTCGTCCTGAGTCGATCATTCTACGCAAAACAGCACCTTTACCGACCAAGTGATGTTGCCCGATAAATTCATCCAAAGTTTGTGGTCTTAACCGTTCTGCAAGCGGAGTACTCATATTTTTACAATAATATTTAATTGCAAATATAGTCAAATTCAGTAAATACCGTTAACCTGAATCTATCATATATTCTAATAACTCATAACTAATCAGAATATTAAAAAAATGGTTATGAGTAATTTATTTTAGTAACTTTGCATCTTTCAAATCAATAAGTCAGATGGAGATAACACCATTGCTATCCCTATTCGGGGATATGAGTCAGCTTGATAGCATAAAGCTGAATTTTAATCAGGAGAGTGTCAATTTTATGAACCTGGCAATCGCCTTCATCATGTTTGGCGTTGCATTAAGTATAAGACCCGGGCACTTCAGGGCAGTTTTTCTGCATCCAAAGCCTGTAGTTATCGGAGCAATATCACAATATGTGTTACTTCCCGCACTAACATACCTGCTTGTACTAATAATCCGCCCCAGCACCCCGGTTGCCATGGGTATGATTTTAGTAGCCGCCTGTCCGGGAGGTAATGTATCTAACCTGATATCATCAATATCAAACTCAAATGTAACCCTCTCAGTAAGTCTCACCACTATAACCACCATCATGAGTCTTTTTATGACTCCATTCAACTTTGCTTTCTGGGGAAGTATGTATGCAAAGCATTCACCTCTGCTCGTACCAATATCAATAGATCCTATTGAAATGTTCCGCACTGTATTTCTCATTCTCGGAATACCGGTAATATTAGGAATGTTTATTGGGATGAAGTTCCCGAGATTCTCAAAAAGAATGGACAAACCCATTCAGGCTGCCTCCGTCATTTTCTTTGTCGGATTTATTGTTGCTGCACTAGCCGGTAATTTCAGTATTTTCCTTAAATACATTCATCTTATTTTCTTATTGGTGTTGGTGCACAACGGCTTTGCCTTCCTAAGCGGCTATGCTTTGCCTAAGTTATTTAAAATAAAAGAGATCGACTGCAGAACGATTTCCATAGAAACAGGAATTCAAAACTCCGGATTAGGTCTCGCATTAATATTCAACCCGCGTATATTCCCGCCCGAGCTTAATCTGGGAGGTATGGCAATGGTTGCCGCATGGTGGGGAATATGGCATATTGTGGCGGGACTGTTTCTCGCATTCTACTGGAGAAAAAGACCGGTAAAAGAAAGTGTAACCCGGCAGGCAACATAAAAGGTATAAATAAAAACAAAGCTTTTAATTATGCTCTATAAATACGACTTTAGATATACTCTTGCAAAAATTCCTGTAAGTATTGCATTGAGATTAAATTTCAGAAAACTGGTATTTGTTGATAAGAAGAAAAACTTCTCAAAAAACAAGCCGGTTATATTAACTCCAAACCATAGAAATGCACTGTTAGATGCACTGATGCTTGTATATTCAAGCTACCATAAAAAACAGATTGTTTTTCTTGCCCGTGCTGATATTTTTAAGCAAAAAATTGTAGCATGGATACTTAAAGGGATGCGCATTATCCCCGTTTTTAGAATTCGCGACGGAAAAGACAACTTAGATAAGAACAGAGAAGTCTTTGACAGTGCAGCCAGAGTATTAATGAAAGGAAACCCTATCGCCCTGTTTCCTGAAGGCAGATACAATCCTAAACAGTCGCTGCTCCCCGTTCAGAAAGCCGTACCCCGTATAGTATTGCCAACAGAAGCATCTCAAGACTTCAATCTCAACAGTCAGATTGTTCCAATGGCAATCTACTACCGCGATGTATTTGCATTCCTGTCCGATGCATATGTAACTTTCGGAGAACCTATCGAGGTATCAAAATATAAAGAGATATTCGAACAGAATCCGAATCTCGCCACCAACCAGTTACGTCAGGAGTTAGAAAGAAGCATGAAATCTATTATCGTAGATATCTGGAATGATGAGTTTTATGATGAGTACCGGCACGCTATCGACTGGAATGGAGATCTACTTGCAAAACAGATGTTTCCTAACAGAAAGGATGATTTTCTTCAATCATCACTTCATATTGTAAGAACTCTTGATGATTTATTTGAGAATAAAAGGGAAGAATTCGACAAAAAGATAGACGACTTCAGGGAGGCTAATAGAATATTGGAGGAAAACGGACTAAACAGTAAAGACCGTGTATGTAAACCTTTAAGCAGCAGAGGTCTTTTTTCTCGTTATATGGGATTAATTCTCACTTCCCCAATTATGATATTTGGTCTTATTAATGGTATAATTCCAATTATCATCAACAAAAAACTACTCAGTTTATTTAAGGATAACCAGTTTATTCCTTCTGTCAGATATGCATCGGGACTAATATTTGTTCCTGTCTTCGATCTTATTCAATCTCTCATTATTGGCGCAATTACAAAAGACTGGCTTCTGGCTTTGATATATTTCTTAGTTATGCCGTTAACATTCTACTTTGCTTTATACTGGCGCAAATGGTGGAAAACTTTAAGAAGAGACCATAAAGTTTACAGATTCAAAAAACTGTTTGCTGATAAATGGGAGAAATTGATTAAGCTGATCAGGCTATAGCCCTTACAATTATATAATTATAAATCACTTTCTCTCTTTAAGATAGAAAGTGATTTTTTTAGCCTTCACCAGGTCGTCGTGACTAATCCTAAAACTATTCCATCGCTTTCCGTCAATTACAATCCTGTCAATATAAACAGCTTTTTCTGAAGGCCGGACAGTCTCAATTTCAATAGAATGACCATTATAATGGAAATCATCAAGATTCAATGTAACCCTGTCGAAAACAGGCGTTGTAAAGGTATATGAAGGATCTGTAGCATCATCCGGATAGAAACCCATCATGGTAAACAAAGCCCAGGTCGACATCGTTCCCGTATCATCATTGCCCGGCAGTCCGTCCGGAGCATTCCTGAAGTGTTTCCCCAACAGCTCTAAAGTTGTTTTCTGAGTCCGCCACTCCTCCCCTTTCACGTAGCTAAACAAATACGGATAACCAATATTAGGCTCGTTTGTCGGGTCGTAATGCCCATCATCAAACACCTCCTGAAGCTTATTAATAAACCTCCTCTTACCGCCATGCATCTTTATCAATCCATCCACATCATGCGGCACCATAAAGGAGTAATTCCAGGAACTGCCTTCATGAAAACCGGGAACATCCTCGAAGTTCTCACCCTGCTTAGGGTTAAACGGAGAAAGGAACTCACCTCCGGGCAATATTGGTCTGAATACCCCATACTCAGGCGAGTAGTATTTCGTGTAATTCATAGATTGATTATAGAATCTTTTAGCATCCTCCTGTTTGCCTAACGCGCTCGCAAACTGAGAAAGCGCATTATCTGCAATATAATACTCCAGTGCATGAGATACAGAATTATCAAATTTCTCAATTAAAGGTATGTAGCCAATATTTATATAATCATCAATATCGGGTCGAATAAAGTTATCCTCCCCCGGTGTTGTTGCTGATTTATACATAGCCTCATAAGCAGTATTCACATCAAAGTCACGTAGCCCCTTCATCCAGGTATCCACAATAACCGGAATTGCAGGATCACCCTCCATGGTCAGAGTCTCACGGCTATAAAGCTCCCATCTTGGCAGCCACCCACCCTCTTTATACATATCCACCATTGTGCGAACCATATCAAGCTGCCTTTCAGGATATAAGAGAATCAGCATCTGATGCACATTCCTGTATGTATCCCATAGTGAGAATACCGTATACCTATTGCTATTGGTTTTCCCAATAGCATCACTCTCCATCTCTGGATACTCACCATTTACGTCATTCAGTATATTAGGATGAATAAGTGCATGATAAAGAGCTGTATAAAAAACTGTCTGCTGATCGTCAGTACCGCCTTCCGGATTAACCTTAGATAATGCCTCAGCCCAAGCTTCGCGTGCACTCTCTTTGACTCCCTCGAAATCAAAACCATTCTGTTCAGCATCAAGGTTCATACGAGCATTATCTATACTAACAAAAGAAACTCCAATCTGAACTTCAACCCACTCTCCCTCATCAAGATCGTAAGTAAAATAAGCACCAATATCATCACCCGCAATATCCCTTCCGTATCTGGTATAAAGCTTCCTGACACCACTTGTTGAATCCCACTGAGCCTCCACACCCATCTCGCGCTGCATCTTCCAGTAGCCAGTAGATTCGGGCGTTTTGCTTACTCTCATCACAAAGTAAATCGGAAAAACTGCCTGAGGGTTATAACAGAAAGATCCCAAAACCTTCATCCCCTCAACCTCAGTATCACTCACACGCTTCATCCAGGCACCCGACTCGTTTGTAAGCCCTTCTCCTAAATTCAAAAGAATATTTCCCTGCCCTTCAGGAAAAGTAAATCGCGCAATACTACTGCGAGTAGTTGCAGAAACCTCAGTCTTAATATTATATTTCGATAGAATATTTGAGTAATACCCGGGTGATGCAACCTCATTGCTGTACTCACTACCATATTCGTCGTAGTTCACATTCAGCTCACCGGCAGTTGGCATCAATAGCAGCGAACCCAGATCAGGACATCCAACACCACTTAGGTTTACATGCGAATAACCTGTAAAAAAACTATTCTCGTTTGAGTAGGGTGTCGACCACCACTGTCTGTCTTTATCGAATTTATTCTGTTTTGAACCCATTACGTTGAACGGTGAAACCGACATCATACCGTTAGGAAGAACCGGTCCGGGGTTAGTCGTCCCGTAATTTGTTGTCCCGATAAAAGGATTCACTCTATCAACAGGCTCTACAGAAAATGATGCCTGATTAATAAAAAACAGGGCAACAAATATTAAAATCGATTTCCAGAAACAGTCCATACTCAACAATAATTAAAATATTACCCTTCTAATTTCTTTAAAATAAAGTCTACAGCAGCATTCAAACCATCTGCATTCTTTCCACCGGCAGTTGCAAAGTGAGGCTGCCCGCCGCCACCCCCCTGAATATGCTTTGCTGCCTCCCTCACAATATTACCTGCATGAAGTCCCTCAGCAACCAAATCATCGCTAAGCATAACTGTCAGTGTTGGTTTTCCATTTGTAGAAGAAGCGCCTACAAACACCATATTTTCAGGGAACTGACCCTTTATCTGGAACGCGATATCCTTAATTACTTCAGGTACAGCAATAGGAGTAATAACCTTAAATACATTAACACCATTAACCTGAGTTTTATTTTTAATAATCATCTGTTTCAGCTGCTCAGTCTTCTCTTTAATATATCCCTGAAGATCCTTTTTCATCTCTTCATTGTCTGTCAGCAGCTTATGGATACCCTGCATCACATCAGGCACATTATTCAGAAGATTTTTAATCTCAATCAAAGCATCCTCCTTAGCATAAAGCCAGTCCTCACAAACCTTTGCCGTAACCGCCTCAATACGTCTCACACCTGCAGATATTGCACCCTCGCTTACAATACGGAACGTACCAATTCGTCCTGTTGAAGAAATATGAGTTCCCCCGCAAAGCTCAATTGAAGTACCAAACCTCACAGTCCTTACATCGTCGCCATACTTCTCACCAAACAGAGCCATTGCCCCTTGTTCTTTTGCAACCTCAATAGGCACATGACGATGCTCCTCAATCGGGAAATTACTTCTAATCTTCTCAGTCACATTCTGCTCCACCAAACGAATCTCTTCGTGAGTCAACTTCTGGAAATGCGAGAAGTCGAATCTCAACACCTCAGGCGACACATACGACCCCTTCTGCTCCACATGAGCACCCAGCACCTCTCTCAGCGCCTCATGCATCAAATGCGTTGCAGAGTGATTACA
>CAZYNA010000022.1:30157-34044 GCA_964648775.1 uncultured Proteiniphilum sp.
TCGTCATAACCAACAAACTCCGGCTCACCATCGTTCACCTTTGTCCAGTCGCCCGTTTCCACCACCGCAGCATTTCTGGCCCTATCCTTCTGCTTCTGCATTTCTGCATTAAAGCCCGCAACATCAGCAGACATACCATGCTCACGCAAGATAAGCTCAGTCAGGTCGAGCGGAAAACCAAATGTATCATAAAGCTTAAACGCAATCTCACCGCTAAGCACCCCACCCTGATCTTCCGGAAGGTTTCTCTCAAGAAGCTTAATACCGGTTTCCAGAGTACGGAGAAATGACTCCTCCTCCTCTTTCATAACCTTCTCAATCAGTCCCTGCTGCGCCTCCAGTTCAGGATAAGCATCACCCATAACAGCAATCATTGTTGGTATAAGCTTATACATAAATGCTTCATGCATATTAAGGAAAGTATAGCCGTAACGGACGGCGCGACGAAGAATGCGACGAATCACATATCCCGCTTTGGCATTAGAAGGCAGCTGACCATCAGTAATTGAAAAAGCGATAGTCCTTACATGGTCGGCTATAACCCTCATTGCAATATCCACCTTATCATCCACTCCATACTCCTTGTTGCTCACCTCTCCAATCTTCTTAATGAGAGGCTGAAACAGGTCGGTGTCATAATTCGACTGTGTCCCTTGCACAGCCATACAGAGTCGCTCAAACCCCATACCGGTATCAATAACCTTAGCAGGAAGCGGCTCAAGCGAACCATCTGCTTTGCGGTTATACTGCATAAACACCAAGTTCCATATCTCCACAACAAGAGGATGGTCCTGATTAACTAATGTTACACCGTCAACCTTAGCCCTCTCACTGTCAGGTCTTATATCTATATGAATCTCTGAGCAGGGACCACACGGTCCGGTATCACCCATCTCCCAGAAATTATCATTCTTATCTCCATTGATAATACGCTCGTTCGGCAAATACTTTTCCCAGTAAGAAGCCGCCTCATCGTCACGCTCCAGATTCTCATCGACAGCACCCTCAAAAACAGTAGCGTAAAGCCTGTCCTTATCAAGTTTCAACACCTCAGTAAGATACTCCCATGCCCACTCAATAGCCTCTTTTTTGAAATAATTGCCAAACGACCAGTTACCGAGCATCTCAAACATGGTGTGGTGGTAAGTATCATGTCCAACCTCTTCAAGATCATTATGCTTTCCGCTCACCCTCAGGCACTTTTGCGAATCGGCCACACGAGGATATTTTATAGGAGCATTTCCCAGAATAACATCCTTAAACTGATTCATACCCGCATTGGTAAACATCAGTGTGGGGTCATCCTTAATCACCATTGGCGCAGAAGGAACAATACGGTGCTCTTTCGACTGAAAGAAATCTTTAAACGACTGTCTAATCTCTTTTGAGGTCATCATATATTATCAATGTTATAAAAACAGAGTCAGCGCAAGGGTCAACCACCCTCTTTAACTCCTACTTTTGTTTAAAACTCTAATTCAAAACAGAGTACAAAAATACATGAAAAACTTCTTATCCCCAAGTTGATGAGTTAAATCGCTAAAGTTTGACGGTTGACATAAACAATTATGCATTTTTGCATAATGCATAATTGCATAATTGGAAAAAGTATATATCTTTGAAGCAAAAAACAGATTATGAATCCTTTCATCTATGGTATAGTTGCAACAGGCGACAGCTTTTACGATCGGGAAGAAGAGTGCGACCATATTGTCAAAACTCTTTCCGGAGGGAATAACATAGTACTTTATGCTCCCCGAAGATTTGGTAAAACATCATTAGTCTTAAAAGCTATGAAACAGCTTGAGAGACAAGGTTTCACTTGTATATATTTTGATTTCATGCCTGTTTTTTCTGTAGAATCTTTTGTTAGACTCTTCACTAAAGCATTAGCATCTAAGAAAAACAACTTACAAAAATTCGTTGCTACTTTCAGCTCAATAGTTAAGAATATCCGACCGGTAATTAAATTTGGACTGGATGGAAGTCCTGAATTATCCCTCGATATTGTTAGTAAAAAGATAGACGAAACAGATATATCACAGCTGCTCGACATCCCTGAGTCTTTAGCAGGTAAAGGCAAGCGGATATTAATATTCTTCGATGAATTTCAAGAAGTTGAAAAAATAAAAGAGATAAATTTTGAAGGTCTGTTACGCAGCAAAATTCAGCATCAGCAACAGGTAAATTATCTTTTCTTCGGCAGCAAAACTCATATGATGGAGGCAATGTTTAATGACAAGAACAGGCCATTCTACAATTCAGCTTCGCAAATGACAATAAATCATCTGCCAAAAAATGATACAATTACATTTTTACAAAGCAACTTCTCAAAAAAGAGATTAAACCTAAGTACAGAGTTGGCAGAATACATAATTAATTCCGCTGCTAATATACCGTACTATATCCAACAATTAGCTTCAGAGATATGGCTCAATATCAAGGAAGGGAGCGAGATAACCAACAGTGTAGTTGATAAATGTGCCCAACATATTGTAACAATGAAGAAAGATTACTTCATGGAGCTATTCGAAAATCAATCGGCAAGCAAAAAACAACTACTTATAGCCTTGTGCACAAATGGTGAAAACATCTTCTCCGAATCATACAGAAAAACCCATCGTTTGCCCAGCTCAGCAACCCTGCAGCGTGCTGAAAAAGGTCTTGTTAATGATGGCATAATAGATAAAATTGGTAGCGAACATTTTATAACAGATCCCTTCTTAAAGATATTTTTACAGAATATTGCATTGTAGGCAGTATCTGCTTTCACCTATCCACTATCTTTTCATTTTCCCATAAAACAGATAATTATTTTCATTTTCATCAATTGAGTCACGAAGATCTATTAATGCTTTATGGTCTTTATCCGAAATTGTAGTACTGCTATCAAGGTGTTTTGTTAAAAGATCAGCTAACTCTCCGGGATCAACATTCCAGAAGTAATACCCGTTAGCAAATGCTGCCCACTCCATCGGCATACCTCCGAGAAAATCGTTGTATAGCCTGTAAAACCCGCCTTTTAAAGTCCTCTTATCTACAATAAATTTCGATGGGTATTCTGTAATTGAAGTATATTCTGACAGTTTTTTCTCAACTGTTAGCGTGCCCATAAAATGATTTGGTAATTCAACATAAGAGTGTATCTTCCAAGGTTTATCTTTAAAATCGAGTGTAAACTTTGCGTCGAGTCTATTCTTTTTGATGTTATAGTGGTAAAGACTATCGGGGCGCTGCTCTGCAAAAGTAAAAAGCGAACAGTCAAATTCGTTTAAATTTTTCCAGGAATCTACTTCGTTACTGAAATCGGGATGAACAGCTAAATGTCCTGATGGAATACTGTCAATCATATTACCTTCAAAATCCTGAGTCCATGCCACAACGGGAATACCGGCAAAGGGAAGCAGAAAAACTGATACGGTTGACTCTTCACTATTTACAAATATTTTCCCTTTCGGAACTCTGTATCGTAAAGGTATTGGATTCAATGGATTGTTTTCAAGATCAAAACGAAGTAATTTATTAGACGACCAGGGTAGAATAAAAATCTGACCTGTTTTTTCATCTAACCACTCGTCATACACATTTTGATATTCATTTGGTCCTTGTCCGAAGGAGCCAATAGTGGTGATAAACTCACCATTAATATCAAAAAGTTTAAATGGATTCTGGCGAATATTCCTTACCAAGATATGTTTGTCAGTAACAGTTACGAAGGTAAAACCAACAAGTGCTTCGTCGCGATTATCAAGCTTTACCAATTGAAAATCTTCAATAAACATACTTAGTGGTAAATCCACAGTATCCTTTAGTTTGGTAATATCACAGGATATAAGCTCTGAATCGCCAATCATCACTCTTTCAGCCACTACATCCAGATTATCGAA
>CAZYNA010000023.1:0-7837 GCA_964648775.1 uncultured Proteiniphilum sp.
AGGTCTTGTCTGGTTTTTATCGCCTTTCGGCTGTATCTTTTTGCGGAAGCGGGGGGATTCGAACCCCCGGTACAGTTACCCGTACGACAGTTTAGCAAACTGTTGGTTTCAGCCACTCACCCACACTTCCTTATGGTTATTTTGCTGAAATCGGATGCAAATATACATGTTTGTTTTCAACTTTTCAAAGAAAAACTGTTTTTTAAACTCGAATATGCTAATTTTGTGCTCTGGGTAAATAGACTTTGTTTTTAAACAAAGCAAACTTGCAAAAACAAATGGATAAATCAAACAAAAAAGGCAGTAGGAAAAAGATCGTTTTATGGATTGTTTCTATCTTTATTCTGCTTATTGCAATTTCTGCTTATTTGGCATATAGCACGATCTTTAAGCCTATTGATCTGGCTGAGACGGAGTATATTTATATCGATACAAAAAACAGCTACAAAGATGTGGTTGACCAAATAAAGCAAAAGGTTGAACTGCCTAACGAAAAGATATTTGAACTGCTATCTGAAAGGATGAACTACCCTAATCTTGTTAAAAGTGGCAGGTATGCAATTGAAGATGGTATGACTATGCCAGATCTGATAAGGAGGTTACGTTCGGGGGGACAATCTCCTGTCGACCTGACATTCAACAACATACGAACAATAGAAAATCTTGCAGGCAGACTCTCTTCGCAACTTATGTTAGATAGTATTACGATATTAAATCACCTTAGCAATAGCACTATTATTGAGAGTTACGGTTTTAACGAGCAGACGTTTGGTGCGATGTTTATACCCAACACTTACGAGGTTTACTGGGATACAAGTATCGAAAACCTAACTAACAGAATGAAAAGGGAATATGACTCTTTTTGGAATGAGAATAGAAGAGCAAAAGCCGATAAAATTGGTTTGGATCCGTTACAGGTTTCCACACTGGCTTCTATTGTGGAAGAGGAGGCAACTTATGCTGATGAGTATCCGATAGTTGCGGGATTATATTTAAACAGGTTAAAAAGAGGAATGCGACTTGAAGCAGATCCTACTGTTAAATTTGCGGTTGGTGATGCATCATTAAGAAGAATATTGTTTCGCCACTTAGAGGTTGAATCGCCTTATAATACATATAAAATTCCGGGATTACCTCCGGGCCCAATCAGAATTCCTTCAATCACATCAATTGATGCCACGCTTTCACCTGCAGAGCACAACTATCTGTTTATGTGCGCTAAAGATGATTTATCGGGGCGACATAATTTTGCTGTTACACATGCCGAACATGCTCGAAATGCAGCAGCTTATCAGAGAGCTTTAAACCAGAGAGGAATTTACTAAAATTCTATTTTATCGGGATGCATTCCGGTTCGATGATCTCTATCCAGCGAGTCGATCTGATTAATTTCTTCAGGGGTTAATCTGAAGTTGAAGATATCGAGATTCTCTGCCTGTCGTTTCTTATTTGAAGATTTAGGTATTGCAATAACACCTTTTTCAATATTCCATCTTAGTACAACCTGAGCGGAAGATTTCCCGTACTTTTCTCCAATATTATTAAGCAACTCATCTTCAAGCAATGGTACTTTACTACTGCCCAACGGACTCCATGCCTCAACTATAACATTATTTTGCTTGCAATAATCAACTACATCCTTCTGCACTAAATAGGGATGCAGCTCCATCTGATTAACAACAGGTGCAATATCTGCAACCGCAAACACCTCTTTCATGTGATGGATTAAATGATTGCTAAGACCTATTGCCCTTACCTTGCCATTTTCATAGATTTTCTCCATCTCTTTCCAGGTGGAACCCACTTTTCCTTTAACAGGCCAGTGAACCAGGTATAAATCAATATATTCTAGTCCCATATTTCTAAGGCTTCCTTCAAATGCGCCCTCTATATTATCTGACAGTATGTCGGTGCCCCACAGCTTGGTGGTTACAAAAACATCTTCTCTCGGGATTCCGCTTTCTCTGATCGCTTTTCCAACAGGGACTTCATTCCGGTATAATGTTGCAGTGTCTATGTGACGATATCCGCAATCCAGTGCAGTTCTTACAGCATTATATACATCATCATCCGTAAGACCAATTTTATATGTTCCCAATCCCGCTAAAGGGATTTCTACTCCGTTATTTAATTTTACTTTTTCCATAAATAAATCACTTCCTATTTCACCTCTTTTAGTCGCTTTAACACAGACATCTTATCCTGATGAATCTGTTTTACAAGCTTTTCCATTGTATCGAATTTACTGTCTTCGCGGATGAAGTCAATAAACTCAACTGTAAGGGATTGATTGTAAAGATCGCCCTCAAAATCAAAAATATTAACCTCAACACTAACCTGAGGGTCATCGTGAAGAGTTGGACGTTTGCCGATATAAAGCATTCCCTGATAAACAATGTCTCTAACATGAACGAGAACTGCATATACACCCAATTTGGGTACAACTTTAAATCGCTCCCACGACCTGATATTTGCTGTGGGGAAACCTATTGTTCTTCCTACCTGATATCCTTCAACTATTTTACCGGAGAGGGTATAGTTATATGATAGCAATTGGTTTACTTTTTCAATATTACCCTCTTTAAGTAGTGTGCGAATCTTGGATGAACTGACATTTTCACCATTCAGCTGCAACTCCTTAGCCTGAATAACCTCTATTCCGCACTCTTTTCCATAGTTCTTATACTCCTCGAAGCCCTCTTCTCTGTTGTGCCCAAACCGATGATCGTATCCAACAAAAAGGGTATGTACCCCAATATCGCTTTTTAACACCTGATTCATGAATTCATTTGCTGACAGGCCGGATAGCTCAATAGTAAAAGGCAAAACAATTGTATAATCAATACCTGTAGTTTTGAGCTGTTGTACTTTTTCGTCAAAACCGCCAAGCAACGCAGGCTGATAATCTTTTTGCAATACTTTGCGGGGATGCACCGGGAAAGTGACTACCGCAGAGGGTAGTCCAACTTTTTCTGCGTACTCTTTTACTTGCTTAATGAGAAACCTGTGACCAATGTGAACTCCGTCGAAAAAACCGACAGTTGCCACGAATGATCCGGCTACAATACTTTTACCTGTTAAATCAATTCGTTCCAAAATATCGTGATAATTATAGTTTGTGTGACAACTAAACGCCCAATCTCCCATTTTAGTTTAAATAGCCTTATAATTATTTAGCATTACTAAAAATCGGGTTATAATTACTAAAAACAGAGCTCAATTTACTGTAAAAAAGATATCTTTGTATCTAAATTGTTGATTAGTTTATAGATTATCAATATAAAAAAGAAAAAAATGAAATTCAAAATTATTTTAATTGCATCGATTATTATGATTGCTTTTACTTCTGCATGCACAAGTGATGGGCAGCACAACAAATTAACTCAACAGGAAATAAATGATGGTTGGGAGCTACTTTTTGATGGAGAAACGCTTAACGGATGGCGCGACTACAATGGTGAAAGCCTGACTGCACCTTGGTTTGTTGAGAACGGTATGATACAGGCCAAAGGTGAGGGTGCCGATGAACACGGATACATTGTAACCGATAAAGTTTATGAGAATTTTGAACTTGTATGGGACTGGAGAATTGCTGATGGAGGTAACAGTGGAGTTCTTTACCATGTTGTTGAGAATCCGAAGTTTGCTGTACCTTATGTAACAGGACCTGAATACCAGCTTATCGACGAGCTGAACTTCCCCGAACCACTGGAGGATTGGCAAAAAACCGCTGCAGATTACGCTATGTACACCACTGATCCTGAAAAGACAATTATTAAACCTGCAGGAGAATGGAATACTTCTAAGATTGTTTTTGACAACGGTCATGTTGAGCATTGGCTGAACGGCGAAAAGGTTGTTGAGTTTGAAGCTTGGAGCGAAGATTGGTTTGAACGCAAGAACAGTGGGAAATGGGAAAATGCTCCGGAATATGGTTTAGCACGCAAAGGACAAATATGCCTTCAGGACCACGGTTCTGCTGCTTGGTTCAGAAATGTAAAAATAAAAGAGCTGCCTCGTAAAACAGAGCAGATTTCTTTATTTAACGGAACAGATCTGCATGGCTGGGAAGTTTATGGCACCGAGAAATGGTATGTAGAAGATGGACTGCTGGTTTGCGAAAGCGGTCCGGACAAACAGTATGGTTACCTCGCAACTCGTGAATATTACGACAATTTTGATTTGAGCGTAGAATTTAAGCAGGAAGCAGATGGAAACTCAGGTGTCTTTATCCGTTCGTTTGTAGAGCCCGGAGCTATTGTAAATGGCTGGCAGGTTGAAGTTGCTCCAAAAGGTCACGGCACCGGTGGTATCTATGAATCATACGGTCGCGGCTGGATTGCTCAGATTACCGAAGAACAGGAAGAGCATCTTATTGAAGGTGAATGGAACACTATGCGTATTGTAGTAAATGGCGATAATGTAACTACCTATCTTAATGGAGAAGAGATGGTTAATCTTACCGATGATAAAATTGGTAAAGCTCAGGGAAGAATTGCTCTTCAGATACATGATGGCGGTGGAATAAGAGTTCTTTGGAGAAATCTTGAAGTTCAGACGCTATAGTAATATATAAGCGTTTATATAAATTTTTAGAGCCCGTTTTATGGATCAAACCATAGAGCGGGTTTTCTTTGGCATCATTTTTGAATATTAATATTTTATATAAATGGAAACAGGTTGTCACAATTTTAATATCGATATTGGAAAAAACAACCTATCTTTGTATAATAAACTCACTTAAAACAGATAATGATAGAAAAAAGCGAATTATTACAAAGTATAATTGAAGGTATCCGGGAAAAGAAGGGTAAAAATATTAACACAATTGAAATAAAGGGTATGTCCGGAGCCATTTGTGATTATTTTGTTATTTGCGAAGGCAATACCCCAACTCAGGTATCAGCTCTAGCTGAGTCTGTAGAGGAAGTGGTAAGGAAAAACACAACAGAAAAGCCTATTCGTGTGCAGGGTCAGCAACGCTCTGAATGGATAGGGATTGATTATGGCAATGTTATTGTACATATTTTCCTGCCTGAATTAAGAGGTTATTATAATATTGACACTCTCTGGGAAGATGCACGTTCGGAACGTCTCCCAAACATAGATTAAAAACTTATTTCGCAAAAGTTTGTTACTTATAGTTCAGGGATTCTCAATAAATTATAAGAGGTAAACAGACTAATTTCGCTAAACAGAGAATATTTCAACCAAATGAGCAATTCGAATAAAAACGATCAAAAGAATAAACAGCCCACTATGCGCCCAAAGCTTGGGCCCAGCAATAATCCTAAACGTCCATTTAACCCTTATTGGGTATATGCCGTAGTTTTGGCTATCCTGATGGGTATGTGGTTTTTCGGTCAGGACAACACAGTTAAAGAGGTAACCTGGTCTGAGTTTCAGGAGATTGTAAGAGACAATCGTGTAAAAAGCGTTGTAATATACAACAATAAAGAAACTGCTGAAGCAATAATCAGGGATGAATCGGTTAGCCATGTTTTTGGTGAAACGACCAGAGGAATCAGAACGCCCGTAATTCTTGTAAAGGGCTCGTCGCCAGATGCCATATCTGAATTTATTGAAGAGGTAAAACAGGAACGCAATTATGATATTGACGTCCGATTCGACACATCTTCGGAAATGTGGGGCATATTACTCACATTTGCGCCATTTCTTCTCTTAATAGTTTTTTGGGTGTGGATGATGCGCAGAATGCAGGGAGGTGCAGGAGGCGGCAGTGGTGGAGTTTTCAATGTTGGAAAGTCTAAAGCTCAGTTATTCGACAAGGATTCAAGCCAGAAAGTTACATTTAAGGATGTGGCCGGCTTGTCAGAAGCAAAGGAAGAAGTGCAAGAGATTGTAGAATTCCTTAAAAGTCCCAATAACTACACAAATTTAGGTGGTAAAATTCCTAAAGGAGCTTTACTTGTAGGGCCTCCGGGAACAGGTAAGACTCTTCTGGCAAAAGCAGTTGCAGGCGAAGCTAACGTTCCGTTTTTCTCTATTTCAGGTTCCGATTTTGTGGAGATGTTTGTTGGAGTGGGTGCATCACGTGTACGCGACCTATTCCGTCAGGCTAAAGAAAAGGCTCCTTGTATAGTGTTTATTGACGAAATTGACGCTGTTGGTAGAGCAAGAGGTAAAAACACAAACTTCGGGTCAAATGATGAGAGGGAGAACACTCTTAATCAGCTGTTAACGGAGATGGACGGATTTGGCTCGAACAGTGGTGTTATTATACTGGCTGCAACAAACCGTGCTGACGTTTTGGATAAAGCTCTGCTTCGTGCAGGAAGATTCGACAGACAGATTTATGTAGAACTGCCCGACCTTAATGATCGTAAGGAAATCTTTAAAGTGCATTTGCGACCAATTAAAATAGATGACTCAGTTGATATTGAGTTTTTGTCACGTCAGACTCCAGGATTCTCAGGTGCTGATATAGCTAACGTTTGTAATGAGGCTGCCCTTATTGCTGCAAGAAACAAAAAGAAGTTCGTTCAAAAGGATGACTTCATGAATGCGGTTGACAGAATTGTGGGCGGACTTGAGAAAAAGAACAAGATTATTACTCAGGACGAGAAAAAGGCAATTGCAATTCATGAAGCAGGGCATGCCACGCTGAGCTGGTATCTTGAACATGCAAACCCGCTGGTAAAAGTAACAATAGTTCCAAGAGGTAAAGCACTTGGTGCTGCATGGTATTTACCGGAGGAGCGACAAATTACAACCAAAGAGCAGATGCTTGACGAGATGTGTGCTTTACTTGGAGGACGTGCTGCAGAAGAGGTTTTTATCGGAGAGATATCATCTGGTGCGATGAACGATCTGGAGCGTGTTACTAAGCAGGCTTATGCAATGATTACATATATGGGTATGAGCGAGAAGCTTCCTAACCTTAGCTATTACGACTCATCCGGTCAGGAATATACATTCTCTAAACCATATAGTGATGAGACAGCCAGATTAATTGACTCTGAAGTTAAAGCGATGATCGCGCAACAGTATGACAGGGCTAAAAAGATCCTTCTTGATAAGAAGGACGGACATAAAGAACTGGCAACAATCTTACTTGAAAAGGAAATTATTTACTCCGGCGACCTTGAGAATATTTTCGGTAAGAGACCATGGATTTCTCGTTCAGAAGAGATTCTTGAAAACAAGAAAGTTAATGGTGAAGAACCTATAGATGAGCCAAAACCTGTTGGCTCGGGCGACCATATCTTTATTGACACAAATGAGAAAATCACTGTTGAAACTGAAAGCAAAGAGGATAGCACAGATAAAGGTGAAGATAAAAAGGAAGAATAATATAAATATAAAATTGGGTAAGTCTAACCGGAGATCATAATTCCGGTTAGCATTCTACCCGAATGAATGGTTTGCCTGCGAGCAGAAAAGAAGAGCTCTCCATTATCAAAAGTACACAGATTGCTTTTCTCAATATTTTTTTCATGTACCCCTAATCTAACCATTTCCCTACGGTTAATTTCTTTTAGATCGATATGATACTTTAATGCCTGTTCATTTTTCATATATACAGATGAATCGGAAATATCATATCCATTCTCTATAAACTGGTCTACAACTTCATTACCAACCTCATAATTATCAATACTAATTGCAGGTCCTATACCGGCAATTATATCTGAAGCAATAGAACCATATTGAGACTCCATTGCATTTAGGGCTTTTTCTACAATCCTTCCAACCGTGCCTTTCCAACCGGCATGAATAGCAGCCGTAGCCCCATTCTTTTTATCATAAAGAATAATTGGGACACAGTCGGCAGTATTAACACATAGAAAAATATTTTTAATGTCAGTAATTACTG
>CAZYNA010000023.1:7937-33205 GCA_964648775.1 uncultured Proteiniphilum sp.
ACACAGTCGGCAGTATTAACACATAGAAAAATATTTTTAATGTCAGTAATTACTGCATCAACACCATACATTGTTTCAATTGCATCTGTATGATTTAACTTCAGAAATGCATCATCAACAATTAGAACTCTGGTTCCATGAGTTTGATGTGGAATAATGAATTTTTCCAGATCCATATAATAGAGACGGGCAAGTCTTTGTCTGTTTTCATAAATATTAAGGGGGCTATCGTCAGAGAAATTACCCATATTAAATGATGAGTATTCACCGGTACTAACCCCACCCTCTCTGGTTGTGATGAAATGTGTAATTTCATCTGTAGAGCTGAATATATCAAACTGCAATAGATTTGTATACTGAGGATGTCTTTTCATAACTACTCTTCTGAATCATCTTCAAAAAGCTCGTCTTCAGGATCAAATTCAAACGAAGATAAGTCAAGCTTACGCTTCACAAAGCTGTCATCACTTTGAATCAGAGGATGAAAATCGTCAGAATTAAGCTCTTTCCACAAAAGGTCCTTTAGCATAGCTAAACCATATCCGGTTATGGATGAAATAAACATGTACGGCACATTAGGTAAGTCTAATGATATTTCTGCAATTAATTCATCATCCAGCATATCTGACTTTGATATTGCAAGAACTATTTTCTTATCAAGCATTTCCGGATTATAGGTCTCAAGCTCGTTCTTTAAAATATTGAACTCTTCTTTTATATCTTTACTGTCGGCCGGAATGATAAACAGCAATAATGAATTACGCTCAATATGACGAAGAAATCTTAACCCTAACCCCTTACCTTCGCTTGCACCTTCAATTATTCCCGGAATATCAGCCATTACAAACGATTTTCCTTCCCTGTAACTAACAAGTCCCAGGTTAGGCTTTAATGTAGTAAAAGGATAGTTTGCAATCTTAGGTTTTGCAGCAGAATAGACAGATAACAGTGTTGATTTTCCGGCATTGGGGAATCCCACCAGACCCACATCGGCAAGCAGTTTCAGCTCAAGAATAATCCACTTCTCCTCAAACGGTTCGCCCGGTTGTGCATATCGGGGTGCCTGATTAGTTGATGATTTAAAGTGAACATTACCTAAACCGCCACGTCCTCCTTTCAAAAGAGTAAACTCCTGACCATCTTCGGTAATATCACAAATATAATCACCTGTTTCAGCATCATAGGCAATTGTACCACATGGCACTTCAATTACCTTAGATTCTCCTTTTTTACCTGAACGCTGAGCTCCCGAACCACCTTCGCCATGTCCGGCAAAAATATGCTTTTGATAGCGTAAATGAAGAAGCGTCCAGTAATTACGGTTTCCACGAAGTATTATATTTCCTCCATCACCTCCATCACCTCCATCGGGACCACCTTTTGGTACGTACTTCTCGCGACGGAAATGTGCAGACCCCCTGCCACCCTTTCCTGAGCGACAAAAAATCTTTACATAATCTATGAAATTTGTTTCCGCCATATGAAATTTTAATCAATGATTCTGTCGACAACAGTTACGATAGAGTCGAATATTTCATCTATATCACCCTCGCCATGAATTCTAACCAACTTAAACTGATCCGCATAAAATGCTTTAAGTGGTTCGGTACGCTCGTGATAGACTTTTAACCTCGACTCAATAGTCTCTCTGCTATTATCGTCAGAACGCCCGGAGATCTCTCCGCGCTTTAATATCCTATTTATCAGCTCCTCGTCTTCAACTTCCAGACATAAAACAATAGAAACCTTTTCATTATATTTCTCCATTGTTTTATCCAATGCCTTTCCTTGTGCGAGAGTACGTGGGAAACCATCAAGAACAAACCCTTTTACGCCGTTTTTCTTTTTCATCATATCATCAAACTTCTCAATCATAAGTTCGTCAGGTATAAGCTGACCTTTTGAGATGTATGAATCTATCTTTTTCCCAATCTCTGTGTTTGCTTTTATTTCGGCACGAAGCATCTCACCGGTAGAGACGTGCTCTAAACCATACTTCTCGGCAAGTTTTTCGCCTTGTGTGCCTTTCCCTGATCCGGGACCTCCAAAAATTATTATATTTAGCATAATCTTAAATTAGTGCGAAGTTGCAAAGATACACAATTACATCGATTTAGATAACATTATGATAGCATATATAATGGTTTATGACTGTTTTATTTTCTTAAAAGTGTTGAACTAAACTATTTTGTGATATGTTTAATTAGTGATGTTAAAGTAATTATTAATCAAAGTTATGAAAAAGGAAGATTTCAAGAAAAAGACTCGTGAATTACTGGATGAGCTTGCAGAACATATTGAAAAACTTGAGCAAAAAGCAGGTGAGATTGCAGAAGATGCAAAAGAGCAGTATCACGAACAGCTTGAAAAGTTGAAAGAGATTAGAGACAACCTTGCTGCGAAACTTAATGAGTATAATAATCTGACAGATTCAAAATGGGATGTTCTGAAAGAAAGTGCAGGCAACTTCTTTGAAGATGTTTCAAAATCGTGGAAAGAGAACTTCTCAAACGCATCTGAGGCTTTCAAGAAAAAATAAATCTCTGAAACGATTTTTATTATCTGACCATAGAAACAATGTGCAAGATTCATAAGTTTTGTACTAACAACTTTTTATTATATATTTACCACATTATCAGCAGATTTCTGTAAGTATCGGAGATATGCTTCAATTTAATACAAAAACCACAAGAAACCAATAATAATACTATCAACCATAAACATAAACTTTAAAACATACATCAAATGAAAAAATCCACTTTAATCACTCTCGGACTAATTCTATTAGCTATTGTTTGCACAAACTGTGAAAGAGTCAGCACAAAATCACCTTTCATAGAAGGATTAACAATTGATAATTTCCCGGTAATAGACGGTTCGACTTCAACATTACCGTTAAGTACTGCAATTGCCTGTGAGTTAATGGGGCTCGACTATAGATGGGAGCAAGAGGACTCTAATGAAAAGACCTCATCATGGTTTATGGCACCACAAATCAAAGGCAGCCTGAAAAACAAGTTTAACAGAGTTGTAAAGAGTTCACAGACACACAATTCTTTTATCAATTTAATAAATAAAGAGGTCGATTTAGTACTTACTGCACGAACAATGTCGTCTGATGAGAAAGCACATGCTGAATCAAAGGGTGTAACATTAATTGAAACGCCCATCGCACTTGACGCATTCATCTTTATCGTTAACCCCAGTAATCCTGTACCAGGATTAACAACAAAAGAAATTCAGGATATTTATACAGGGAAAATAAACGACTGGAAAGAGTTAGGATGGGAAAGCACGTCTGAGAGTTTAACAATCAATCCGCTCGTAAGAAATCGCAATTCCGGAAGTCAGGAACTAATGGACTTGCTGATCATGAAAGACATAGGCTATCTGGATCTTCCTGTATATAAGGAAAATCTGAAATTCACAATGGCAGGCATCTTAGATGAAATTGCGAGCTATCCACCCTACTCTATAGGCTTTACGATTTTTTATTATAATGAATTTATTATCAGACCCGGCAATATGCTGAAATCCATTTCAGTAGATGGGGTATACCCTAGCACCCGAACGATAAGTAACCGCACATATCCCTATGTTACAGAAGTATATGCCGTTATACGTTCTGATACAGACATATCGTCAAATACATATAAAATTTATGAGTGGCTGCAAACGGAGGCAGGAAAACAGGCTATCAGTAAAAGCGGATACTTAGCCAATTGATTTTCACGCATATATATAAAAAAACCAGCAAGCTCTCGCTTGCTGATTTTAGTGTTTTGGAGGTACCTGGCGGATTTGAACCGCCGTAACCGGTTTTGCAGACCGACGCCTAACCACTCGGCCAAGGTACCATTTTGACTTCAGCGGCTGCAAATATAGACTTTTTATTTTAATAAGAAAAACAACATGCTCACTTTTTCTTATTCTGCAAGAATATAATTAGGCTTTTATGAGAAAAGCAACCTGAAAGCATCTGTCACTTTACTCACCTGTTTAATTTCAATTGCAGGCTTTTTGTTATAAGATTTTAAATTATTGGATGGTATTAATATTCTTGAGAAACCAAGCTTCTCTGCTTCCTGAATTCTCTGCTCAATACGGTTTACGGGGCGTATCTCTCCTGATAATCCCACCTCACCGCATAAACAGGTGTCATTGTCTATTGACATATCAAGACTTGAAGACAGAACAGCACTTATTACGGCTAAATCCAGACCCGGGTCATTTACCCTCAATCCCCCTGCAATATTCAGAAAAACATCTTTTTGAGCTAGTTTAAAACCTGCACGTTTTTCAAGAACAGCCAGTAGCATATTCATTCTGCGGGTATCGAAACCAGTGGTAGAACGCTGCGGCATGCCATAAGCGGCAGTACTTACTAGCGATTGAGTTTCGATAAGGAAAGGGCGGATTCCCTCTATTGCTGCTGAGATTGCCACACCACTCAATCCTTCACGGTTTTGAGTAAGAAGGAGTTCGGAAGGATTACTCACTTCCCGCAATCCCGACTGGTTCATTTCATAAATTCCAATCTCGGCTGTACTGCCAAAACGGTTTTTTATACTTCGTAAGATTCGGTACATATAGTGCTGGTCGCCCTCAAACTGAATAACAGCATCCACAATATGCTCAAGAATCTTTGGTCCTGCGATACTTCCATCTTTAGTGATATGTCCGATCAGTAAAACGGGGGTACCCGACTGCTTGGCAAACTTCAGTAGTGATGATGCACACTCTCTTACCTGCGATATACTTCCCGGCGACGACTCCAGTGAGTCGCTGTAAACTGTTTGAATTGAATCCACAATCAGCAGTTGCGGCGACACTTCCTTTACATGTTTATAAATATCATCCAGATTAGTTTCGCACAGAAGCAGGCAGTTATCATTTTCTAAACCAATACGTTCTGCCCTTAACTTTAGTTGCCGGGCACTCTCCTCACCCGAAACATACAGTGTTCGTATATCTTTAAGCTTAAGTATGGTTTGCAGCACGAGAGTTGACTTTCCAATACCCGGCTCACCGCCAATCAAAACCACCGAAGCCGGAACCAATCCCCCACCAAGCACGCGGTTAAGCTCCTCATCATACATGTCTATCCGCTGCTCTTCATCGGCTTTAATCTCTTTTAATGGCAGAGGTTTGCTTTTCGACTCTATAAATGAGCGTGTATCCACTTTTGCTGAAGCTGCGTCTTTGCGCACCAGCTCTTCTACGAATGTTGACCACTCGCCGCAAGCCGGACATTTGCCCATCCATTTGGGCGACTCATATCCGCAGCTATTGCAGAAATAGACTGATTTAAGTTTTGCCATAAAACAAAGTTACATAAATTTCTTGTACTTTTGCTGGTACTAAATCCATTTAGAAATGTCAATTATAAATTCATTAATATCAAAATCTCTCAATCTATCAGCACGCAGCGTTGAAAACACTGTAAACCTCCTTAATGAGGGTGCAACTATTCCTTTTATTAGTCGCTATCGCAAAGAAGCAACCGGGGGGCTTGATGAAGTTCAGATTGCTCAAATCAAGGAGATGAACGAAAAGCTTATCGAGCTGGAGAAGCGTAAAGAGTTTATTAGCAAGACTATATCTGAGCAGGATAAGCTGACACCTGAGCTCGAAAATCAAATTAATGAGTGCTGGGACAGTACCAAACTTGAGGATATTTACCTTCCGTTTAAACCAAAAAGACAAACCAGAGCTGAGAAAGCGAGGAAAAAAGGACTGGAGGGACTGGCTAAATGGCTTATGTTGCAACAGTCGGACCCAGTTGACACCAAAGTAAATCAATTTCTAAATGAAGATGTTGCAACTATTGAAGACGCATTGCAGGGTGCAAGAGATATTATTGCTGAATGGGTTAACGAAGACGCTAATGCCCGACAGACAATACGAAATATCTTTTCACATGAGGCAGTAATCTCATCTAAGGTTATAAAAGGTAAAGAAGAGGAGGGTGAAAAATATAGTGATTACTTTGACTTCTCTGCTCCGCTTGCCAAGTGTCCGTCGCACCGAATTCTGGCAATCCGCCGGGGTGAAAGTGAGGGTTTCCTTAGGGTTTCAATTGATGCAGACGAAGAAAGATGCCTCGACCGGCTGGTTCCGCGATATGCTAAAAACAATACAGAAGCAGCTGATCATGTTGAAGATGCGGTGGTTGATGCATATAAGCGACTGCTCAATCCGTCTATTGAGACTGAGTTTGCCGCTTTTTCTAAAGAACAGGCAGACGATGCAGCAATTAAAGTGTTTGTAGAAAATTTAAGACAGTTGCTGCTTGCTCCTCCGCTGGGACAGCAAAGGATTCTGGGTATCGACCCGGGATACAGGACAGGTTGTAAATTAGTATGTCTTGATGAACAGGGCAACCTTTTGCACAACGAAACAATTTACCCTCATCCTCCGCAAAACGAAATATCTAAAGCTGGCAACAAGGTTGTTAAGCTGGTGTCAACATATAAGATTGATGCAATTGCAATTGGCAATGGCACAGCAAGCCGTGAAACCGAACGGTTTATCACTAATCTCAGATACGATAAAGAGGTGAAAGTTTTTGTTGTAAGTGAAAATGGTGCATCTGTCTATTCCGCTTCAAAAATTGCCAGGGAAGAATTCCCCGAATATGATGTAACAGTAAGAGGTGCAGTTTCTATAGGTCGCAGACTTAGCGACCCACTTGCAGAACTGGTTAAGATTGATCCTAAATCAATCGGTGTTGGTCAGTATCAGCACGACGTTGACCAAAACAAACTAAAGCGTTCACTCGATCAGACAGTTGAGAGTGCGGTAAACCTCGTGGGCGTTAATCTCAATACAGCAAGTAAGCACTTGCTCACCTACGTTTCGGGATTGGGAGAATCGCTCGCACAAAACATTGTAGACTACAGAAACGAAAATGGTCCTTTCACATCACGTAAAGAGCTGAAGAAAGTACCGAGACTTGGTCCCAAAGCCTTCGAGCAATCAGCCGGCTTCCTTAGAATTCCCGATGCAAAAAACCCTCTTGATAATTCTGCTGTGCACCCCGAGAGTTATACTATTGTTGAAAAAATGGCTCATGACCTCAACAGCGAGGTGAAGGACCTCATCAGCAACAAACCCCTTATCAATACAATAGACATAAATCAATATAAAACCGATACTGTTGGCACAGAAACTCTAAATGACATTCTTCAAGAGCTCGAAAAGCCAGGGCGTGACCCGCGTGCGAAGGTGCAGACACTTGAGTTCGACCCAAATATTCGCACCATTACCGATCTGAAAGAGGGTATGACGCTACCGGGTATCGTGACTAACATCACAAATTTCGGATGCTTCGTTGATGTTGGGATTAAAGAAAACGGACTGGTGCATATCTCCGAAATGGCTAACCGCTTTGTTTCCGATCCAAATGAAATTGTCTCCATTCATCAGTACGTAAAAGTAAAAGTGTTGTCGATAGATCTACAGCGCAAAAGAATTCAGCTAAGTTTAAAGGATGTTGAATAAACGAAAACAGCTTTTATTTGTTATTAATCAGATTCATAATGAAAAAGATTGATAACGAATGGAGTTACCCAATTCAAAAAAATCAAGCTCACTATACTATAAGCGACTGCTTGATGGTATCAGAGACTTTAGGGAAAATGAGTTCATCCCACGTCAGAAGTTTTTCGAAGACATGGGACAAAAACAAAATCCTCACACCTTATTTATAGGTTGTTCCGACTCGCGCGTAGTGCCAAATCTCATCACACAAACGTTTCCGGGAGAACTATTCGTAGTTAGAAATATAGCCAACATCATCCCATATTATAAAAAGGAGTCTGATACATATTTATCAACCACATCAGCCATTGAGTATGCCGTAAAGCAAGTGGAGGTCAGCAATATAATTGTTTGCGGTCACTCCAACTGTGGGGGGTGCGCAGCACTATATCAGGATAAAGAACTGAAAGATCTGCCTCACACAAAAAAATGGATGGAGCTTGCATATCCTGTTAAGAAAATTGTTGAAGAGAAAATAGCAAAAAACAAAATCTCATTAGAGCAACGCAGCCTTTTTACAGAGCAGTTAAATGTGGTAGAACAGATGAACCACCTTCTGAAATACAGTTATGTAAAAAAACGGGTAAAAGAGGGTACTCTTACCGTTATGGGCTGGTATTATCAGATTGAGGAGGGTGAAATATATAACTACGACACAGAACTAAAACGGTTCATTAGAATTGACTGAAAGTGCTCGGACTGAAACAGCAGTTATTGAACAAATTTCGGTTTCGATGGTTCTCTCTTCAATATAGATATTAACTATTATGAAGGAGTATAAAATAGACAATACAAAAGGGATGGAGATTGGACTCTACTCTCTGGGCGACCTTTTGCCCGATGTACATACAGGCAAAACAATATCTGAACAGGAAAGGATTAATAATATTATTCAGACAGCCAAAATGGCTGAGGAAGCCGGGCTGGACATATTTAGTCTGGGGGAAAGCCATCAGCCATATTTCATCAGTCAGGCACATCAGGTAATTCTCTCCTATATAGCTGCTATTACATCAAAAATTAAGCTGACAAGTGGTGTTACAGTATTAAGCACTGCAGATCCCGTAAGAATTTATGAGGAGTTTTCTACGCTCGATCTACTCTCAAACGGACGTATGGAATTGATAGCCGGTCGTGCCTCAAGAACTGGTGTATACAAGCTTATGGGAATAAGTTTAAGGGATTATGAAGCCATATTTGAGGAGAAATTTAATCTGCTTCTACAACTTAATAAAGAGAGAATTATAAATTGGGAAGGACAATACAGAGCGGCTTTGGAAGATGCTGAAATTTTACCGCGACCGCTTAACGACAAGCTCCTTATTTGGAGGGGTGTGGGTGGCTCGCCGGCAAGTGCAATTAAGGCGGGGTATCAAGGTGTACCAATGACTCTTGCAACGCTAGCAGGACCGGCTTCAGCATTCAAAGAAGCTATTGATGCATATCGTATGGTTTTGCATAAAAGCGGTTATGACTCTGAGAAAATACCTGTTGCAACAACAAGCCTATGCTATATTGCTGATGACACCTCTACTGCGATGAGAGAGTATTTTCCATATATGAGTCGCGGCTTCGAACTAGTTAACGGTCGCCCCTTTTCTAAATACCATTTTGCGGAAGCAAAAAACAGCAAGAATACTCTTATGGTGGGCAACTGGGAATTAATAGTAGAGAAAATTCTTTATCAGCACGAATTATATGGCCATCAACGCTTTCTTGCTCAGGTTGATTTTGGGGGACTCCCATTCTCCAAAATTGAGAATATTATTGATATTCTGGCAAATAAAGTAGCACCGGCAGTAAGAAAAGAAACAAGAAAAGATTAAATTATTATGAAGATTTTAGGTATATCGGGCTCTATAAGGAGCTTAAAAACAATAACAGCAATAAGCAATGTTTTAGATGCTATAAAAGACAATGATGACAGCATAGAAACAGAATTGATTAGTTTGGGCGACTTCAATATGGCTTTTAGTGATGGTAGGGATTACCGTGATTATGATGGTGATACAAACACAGTAATATCAAAGGTAATGTCGGCAGATGCATTTATTATTGCCACTCCTGTTTATCAGTCATCCATTCCGGGTGTATTAAAAAACCTATTCGATTTGCTTCCAAAAGATGCATTTATTGATAAGGTTGTTGGCATTGTAACAACTGCAGGATCTGACAAGCACTTTCTAATGGCTGAATCACATCTGATACCAATTCTAAATTATATGAAAGCGATAGTAATTCCGAAATATGTTTTTATTAACGAAGCACAGTTTCTCGGAAATAAAATCATGGATGATGACATCCATTTCAGGATTAAAAGATTAGCAGATGACACAGTTGACATAATGCAACTTGCAGCAGAACTCAAGAAAAGGCGAGAAGATAAGTTTGACTTTTAATAAAGCAAAAAGCACCTACCAGATAATACTGATAAGTGCCTGATAATCACCGTCGGGGTGGTGGGATTCGAACTCACGACCCCCTGCTCCCAAAGCAGGTACACTAACCGGACTGTGCTACACCCCGGTGAAAGGGCATCGACTAACGGTCGAATTGCGGATGCAAAAGTACGACTTATTTATTAAACATCAAAACTTTTTTAATAAATTCATTATTTCTTATAAGATACCGGTATATTTAGCATAGGATACTGGGTTTCACTCAAGCTAAGCATATCCTTAATTAACTCTTTATCCATACTGGCCCGTGGTCTTCCAACCATTTCAACAGAAGTTGCAAACAGCAATATGTTTTGTGACACAATACCCGCATCCATAGCCGCCCACTGAAGTTTTAAAGCATCATCTCCAACCCTGAATCTAGATATATCAGAAACGAGAAGACATAATAACGGTGGATAATCTTCAGCATCCGGAGCAGAAAAAACTCTCCTTTGATCACCACTAACTACCATATCAAGAATATGCTCCTTAGCATTATAGATGTAAACCCCTGATTCGATAAAGACATAAACATCAATATCCTGAGCATTAACTGCGGATGGTGCAGTTCTTAAACCCGATTCCGGTCGGTTTATACCATTTGCTGCCCACAAAAGATCCGACAAATCCTGATTAGAAATCGGAGTTGTGTCAAACTCTCTTACAGAAGCTCTTTCAGCAAGAGCCTGAATTACAGTCGAACCTCTTTCTTTACTTGGAGGGTTTAACTCAATCGGCTCACTGTTTTGTGCAAATAAACCAGTTATTATCACGAATGACAAACAAATTAAAACTACTCTATTCATAATCTGTTTTA
The DNA here is from genome assembly GCA_964648775.1 of uncultured Proteiniphilum sp. Taxonomy (GTDB): domain Bacteria; phylum Bacteroidota; class Bacteroidia; order Bacteroidales; family Dysgonomonadaceae; genus Proteiniphilum. Next base: position 18,738 of record CAZYNA010000023.1, read on the forward strand.
TTAAAAATTAAAACTCTCGCTCATTAATATATATCTCATAATTCACTACAGAATCAGCTAATGCAGAAGTATAAAGCCGTCAACCTTACCTTGCTATTCCCTCTTTGCTTAGTTATATCTTAATAAATATCTTTTGTGTATACATATACTTCAATACTAAAAACAAAATAAGGAAATTAGCAAAGGTTATTAGCGCCGGATAATATAGTCCAAGATGATTTTTAAATCCCCATAACAGGGATTCTGCAATACTCCTGAAGCTCACAACCATTCCTAGCGTGTATGCTGTTATGGAGTTTGTTCCATAAACCTTTAGCCATCTTAATCCTTTTGATCTTTTTTTGTAATCGATATGATAGTAGAACAAAGACATAAGAATAAAACACCAACCCCCTGACCAAAGAGTCATACTGGCCGACCATATCTTTTTAATGATTGGTGTTTGAAAACTTATCAACCACCCTCCAAATAAGAGCAGAATACCAGCTATTAATAAAACTCTGCTATTCTTTGCTTTATCTCTTCCATTCTTCATGATCTGTCCCGCAAAAACTCCGAGCATTGTTGTAACACCAAAAACCAGACTTGTAAGAATCCACGTATAGTTATAGCTCTCAGAAAAGCTCCAGTTACCATCAGCAGAATAGTATACACCATCTCTCACTCTGCCCAGAACCAGTCTGTCAATTTTCTCAGCAAAGTTACCCTCAGGAGTAAAATCACCAAAGAATGTCAGTAATGCCCAGTAAACAATCAGCAGCAATGTAGTTATTATTATCTGCCACCTCCTTGAAGTATGCAGCAATAGCATTGCAGATATAACATAACCTACGGCTATTGCCTGAAGAGTATTTGTATAAATTCGAATCTCTTTAATATCTAAACTTAAGAGATTACCCTGAACAACAATACCAAGAATAAAAAGAATAATAAATCGTCGGATGATCTTCTTATATATAGCCGTTTTATCAGGAGATTTACGATATTTCTCAAACGAAAATGGCATTGCAGCACCAACCATAAATAGGAATAAAGGCATAACTAAATCCCAGGCAGTAAAGCCAACCCACTCGGCATGATCAAATTGTTTAAGCAAAAATGAGAACATAGGAATATCGCTCCGGTTTACGGCAAATGCTACAAATACGGGTTGAAAAAACACCAGCATAAACAGGTCAAATCCACGCAATATATCAAGAGATTCCAGTCGCCCCTGTATAGTTGTATCTGTTGAGCTATTCTTCATTGGTTTAATTATCAATAACACAATATTAAATTAATTAACGCAAAGCAAAAGTAAAACAAATGTTATGAATTTAATAATAAATGGTTTAATAAATATCAATGAAGCTGTATCCTGTTTAAATTGCTGTCAGTAATTTAAACTTACTATGCCGATTCACGCGATAATTATGTACATTTGTAGTTGAATTTTAACGTAAAACAACGGAAATCATTTATGTACAGAAGTAACACATGTGGCGAGCTAAGGCTTGCAGATGTAAATAAAGAGGTAACTTTAGCAGGCTGGGTATCTAAAATAAGAAAGATGGGAGGTATGACTTTCATCGACCTTAGAGATCGCTACGGCATCACTCAGTTATCATTTAATCAAGAGATTAATCACGATTTATGTGAAGAGGCAAATAAACTTGGGCGAGAATGGGTGGTTCAGGTTAAAGGTGTTGTAATGGAACGTAGCAGCAAGAACAGTCAAATCCCAACAGGAGATATTGAAATTATTGCTTCTGAACTTACTGTATTAAATGCTTCTAAAACTCCACCTTTTACAATTGAAACTGAAACAGACGGCGGTGATGAGATCCGTATGAAGTATCGCTATCTTGATTTACGAAGAAGTGTAGTTCGCAAGAATCTTGAACTTCGGCACAAGATGGCATTCGAAACTCGTAGTTATCTGGATGAAAGAGATTTCATGGAAGTTGAAACTCCTATTCTTATCGGATCAACACCTGAAGGGGCACGTGACTTTATTGTTCCTTCAAGAATGAATCAGGGTGAGTTTTACGCTCTTCCACAATCACCTCAGCTGTTTAAACAGCTATTGATGGTGTCAGGATTCGACAGGTATTTCCAGATCGTTAAATGCTTCCGTGATGAGGACTTAAGGGCCGACAGACAGCCGGAGTTTACTCAAATCGACTGTGAGATGTCGTTTGTAAACCAAGAGGATGTTCTTAATACATTTGAGGGATTAACCAAGCATCTGTTTAAGACCATAAAGAATATTGAAATTGCAGATTTCCAGAGAATGAGCTATGCAGACGCTATGAAACTATATGGTTCTGACAAGCCTGACATACGTTTTGGCATGACATTTAATGAGATTAAGGATCTCACAACCGATCAGGATTTCGTCGTATTTGATTCAGCAGAATATGTGGGTGCTATTTGTGCGGAAGGATGCGCATCCTATACTCGCAAACAGGTGGACGCACTGACTGATTTTGTTAAACGTCCGCAGATTGGAGCAAAGGGTTTAATATATGTAAGATATAACGAAGATGGATCTGTTAAGTCATCGGTAGACAAGTTTTACAGTGAAGATATTTTGAAGAAATGGATTGAGCGATGTAATGCAAAACCGGGCGACCTGCTACTTGTGCTGGCAGGAGAAACAGAGAAGACCCGGAAACAGCTCAACGAGTTGCGTTTAGAGATGGGTACTCAGTTAGGATTAAGAAAAAAAGATGACTACAAATGCTTATGGGTAGTTGACTTTCCTCTTCTTGAAAAGGATGAAGAGCTGGGACGTTATTTTGCCAAGCACCACCCGTTTACTTCACCCAAACCCGAAGACATACATTTACTTGACTCTGATCCCGGCTCTGTAAGGGCTAATGCATATGATATGGTAATAAATGGTGTTGAAATTGGCGGAGGTTCTATAAGAATTCATGATAGTGAACTGCAAAAGAAAATGTTTTCTGTATTAGGATTTACAGAAGAGCAGGCAGAAGAGCAGTTTGGATTTCTAATGAGTGCATTTAAATATGGAGCTCCACCACATGGTGGTATTGCTTTTGGTCTGGATAGGTTTGTTTCAATATTTGCAGGACTTGACAGCATTCGCGATACAATCGCTTTTCCTAAAAACACTGCCGGAAGAGATGTTATGATTGATGCACCTTCAGCAGTTGCACAAGAACAGCTAGATGAATTGGGAATATCATTAAACCCAATTGACGAGTAATTTCAGACAGTTAATAATAATATATAACCAAATTACAACAAAAGCTGCAATTATGCAGCTTTTGTTGTAATAGTTTGTCGCCTTCAACTAAAGTTTATATCCCTCAGTATAAGTCTTATTAAATAGTCTGTTTGCATCTGCCTCAGCATCATCAACAAACTTTTCAGCTTTAGGGTCCCATTTAATTGGGCGGCCAAGATCGTAGGCAATATTACCCAAAGTACATACAACACACGAACTGTGTCCCACTTCAACCGGAACAGCAGGTTCAGTCCTGTTTCTAACTGATGTTATAAAATTAGTCAGATGCGGGATCTGAGTTTCATATGCACCTTCAGTCTCCTCTCTTTGGCCGGGCAGCAGACTATCATCAGATGCAATATAATGACCTCTTGAGACTTCAATCCATCCATTTTCGCCCCAGAACTTAACACCTTTTGTAAGCTTTTCATCAAACGGCTCCTCAGTCATTACTACACCATTTTCATATATATATGTAAGATATTTGGTGTCTCCATAACCGGCAGGTATAATTTCAACCGGACCATTTCCATCCATTCCTAAGCCCCATTGTGCAATATCAAACATATGCGCTCCCCAGTCGGTAGTGAACCCCCCACCCAACTCTTTATACCATCTCCAGGCACCCCACGTCTGCTCATTTTGCTCCGGATCAAGTGAAATTGGAGGATTTAACTCAGAGTTATAATGAATATACTCAGATGGACCTAGCCACAAAGGCCAGTTTAAATCCGAAGGAACCACCTCTTCAGGCAGGTCATAAGGTATAGGAGGAGCACCCACATAAGCATTCACACGCTCAATTTTTCCAAGCTTCCCTTCCTGCACCATTTTAATTGCATGACGGAAATTAGCATCTGACCGTTGCTGACTTCCAACAGCAAGGATAACTCCATTATCGCGAACAGCCTTAATCAATTCCTGCCCCTCCTTAATGGTAAAAGTCAAAGGTTTCTCCAAATACACATCTTTCTTAGCCTTGCAAGCCTCTATTGCCATAAATGCATGCCAATGGTCAGGTGTAGCGATCACCACAGCATCAATGTCATCGCGGACAATTAAATCAAGATAATTCTCATAAACCTCAACTGAGACCTCTTGTTCATTATCGGTGTAAAAATCATTAACACGTTTCAAAAAGCGCTCTCTTTTAACACCATATACATCACTTCCTGCTACAACCTTTACATCGGGCATGCCGATATAACCATTCAGCAGATACATTGCCTGTTGCCCCAAACCAATAAATCCCAAACGAACAACCCCATCCTCTGATGAAGCAGTTTTACCTTGTTTACACGATGAAAGGAATTGAGGGAATGCAGCAACTCCAACAGCACCTATGGCAGCTGTTTTAATAAATCTTCTTCTAGTTAGTTTATTACTCATGACTTAGATAATAATTTGTTTTAATGTATTTTTTTGTTTTCCAGTACAAATATAGGATAGTTTGACTAAACTTTTAATTTTTTTCTGAAATAATCTTAACAATTCTATATCAATCGCTCTAATCCATTCCTGCTTAATACAGTAAGTTCCTTTTTATATAATGAAATCAGATTGTCTTTTATCATATCCCCCAGTGTCCGGGCAAGCGACGGTCGCTGCACCCCAAAATATTCGGCAAGTTGAGTTTGTGTCCTTTTCAAAATAAAAGAGTTGTTTTGCGGTGTGGTGTTTTCAAGAATATACAAAGACAGCTTCCCTTTAAGCGTTTTAATTGACATCATTTGTACTTTTTTTGAGAGAAAGACAGTCATGTTAGAATTCAATTTCATAAAGTTTGTCATAAGCTGCTCATTCATCATCATTTCCTTAAGCCACATTGTTTTCGGTATCACATAAAAAACACTTTTTTGCATGGTTATTACATCAACAGGATATCTGTTCTCGGTTGCTACAAGAAATGCCGGAGCCAAAGGTCTTACAGGCTCAATAAACTCTATCTCTACAATATTACCATCTTTGGTTACCATTTCAGTCCTAACCAATCCCTCAATTAGTATATATAGAGAGTGAATATTATCTCCCTGACGTACAACTCTATCACCTTTCTGAAATTCAATTATCTCAAAAACGGCTCTGTCTAAGATTTCATTAATTTCAGTTTGAGTAAGACCTGTAAATAGTGGACATTGAGTTAAATCATACATATTGCAGAGTTTAGTTAACAAAGATAATAAAAATGAGAAATTACGCAGTTAAAGTATTAATATCCGACCAACGTTAATTTAAACTAAAACCAGATATTGTAACGTTGGTTACATATTTCATAGTTTTATAACTGTACGTTTGTGATAAAATAAATAATAAAATTCATAGATATGGACAATATGTTTTGTTATCAGTGTCAGGAGACAAGTAAAAATGAAGGGTGTAAAATTATAGGTGTATGCGGAAAAACTGCCGATGTTGCAAACCTTCAGGATTTGCTGATGTTTCTTTGTAAAGGCATATCTCATTATACAGTGAGATTAAGAAAACTGGGAATTGAAATTCAGCAAATAGACAGATTTATTGTCGACAGTCTGTTTATGACTATAACCAATGCCAACTTCGACAAAAGCAGATTTATCACACGTATTCTCTTGGCCTATGAAATGAGAAATGCTGCTAAGGAGAGATTATTGTCAGCAGGAGGAAATATTGATGACATTAAATTTGAAGGTGCTTACTGGGTAGGTGAAACAGAGTCTGAAATGGCCGACAAAGCACTGGAAGTTGGTGTTATGGCATGTGATAACGAAGATATACGATCGCTGCGTGAATTAACCATATACGGACTAAAAGGAATGGCTGCCTACGCTGAGCATGCTTATAACCTGGGACATATCGACAACAAAATATACGAGTTCATGCAACAAGCACTTGTTGACACTACAGACGACTCACTAAGTGCTGAGGAGCTTACCGCACTGGTTCTTAAAACAGGTAAATTTGGTGTTGAGGTGATGGCGCTGCTTGATAAAGCCAATACATCAAGCTATGGAAACCCCGAAATAACAAAGGTAAATATAGGTGTAAGAAATAATCCGGGTATTCTTATAAGCGGCCACGATATGAAAGATATGGAGGAGCTTCTCAAACAAACTGAGGGTACCGGAGTTGATGTATATACTCATAGCGAAATGCTTCCTGCACACTATTACCCTGCCTTTAAAAAGTATGAGCACTTTGTGGGAAACTACGGTGGCTCATGGTGGAATCAGATAAATGACTTTGAGCATTTTAATGGTGTTATTCTATTCACCACAAACTGTATTGTTCCACCCAGAAAAGCTTCAACTTATGGCGACAGGGTTTATACTACCGGAGCTTCCGGATTTGAAGGTTTTACTCATATTGCAGACAGAGAAAACGGTCAGCCCAAAGACTTTACTGAGCTTATCGAACACGCAAAAAAATGCTCTGCTCCTGAGCAGATTGAATCGGGTGAAATAATCGGCGGATTTGCTCACAATCAGGTAATTGCACTTGCCGATAAGATTATTGATGCAGTAAATACAGGAGCTATACGTAAGTTCTTTGTTATGGGTGGCTGCGACGGCAGACTAAAAGGTCGTAACTACTATACCGAATTTGCAGAGAAGCTACCTAAGGGCTGTGTAATTCTTACAGCAGGGTGTGCAAAATACAGATATAACAAACTGCCTCTGGGAGATATAAACGGAATACCCAGAGTGCTTGACGCCGGTCAGTGCAACGACAGTTACTCCTTGGTAAAAATTGCTCTTGCACTTAAAGAGGCTTTCGGTCTGGATGATCTTAATGATCTTCCTATAGCCTACAATATAGCATGGTACGAGCAAAAAGCTGTTATCGTGTTACTGGCGCTTCTGTCTTTGGGAGTTAAGAACATCCATCTTGGACCAACTTTACCCGCATTTATCTCTCCAAATGTTGTAAATGTGTTGGTTAATAACTTCGGACTCACAGGTATATCAACTGTTGATGAGGATATGAAAGTTCTATTAGATGCTTAATTTCCAAATAAAATAAATTTTAAAGACCGGTTCACGCAAACGAATCGGTTTTTTAAGTAACAAACTACAAATACAGCCGTTCTTGATGGCAGTATTGATCTTTCCGCTGCTAAAGAAATACCGGCCGGTCACCCCGTTGACACGTTCAAAAAAGAAAACATTGCACTTCGCAAAGAAATTGATGCATATAAAAATGTCAGCAAAAAAATTGAAAGTATCAGCGACTCGGAAGTTGTGGGATATATTCTTCAGCTACGTACAATATTCAATAATTTCTCTGATATCGACAAGCATTACAAAAAGAAAGAATATCTGTTGTTCCCGTTTCTGGAAAAACATCTTATTACCGGACCACCAAAAGTAATGTGGGGAAAGCATGATGAGACCCGCGAACTGCTTAATAATTCTCACAAAGCATTAACAGCACCTATACCAAATGCAGCAGAACTAAGATCTGTTCTAAAAGACTCATTAAACATTACTGTTGAGATGATTGAGGGAATGATAATGAAAGAAGAAGAAATCCTTTTCCCAATGGCAATGGACACCCTCACTGAGGATGAATGGTTTAAAGCATATCAGGAAACCCCTGAGTTTGGCTACTGCCTTATAGACCCTGAAAATGAGTGGACCCCTGAAGGAGTTACAGTTGAGAAGCAGGAGTATGTAGAAACAGACGGAATACGTCTCTCTTCAGGTGCATTTAATACAGATGAGCTTGAAGCCCTTTTCCGTCACTTGCCAATCGATATAACATTTGTAGATAAAAATGACAAGGTGAGATTCTTCTCACACAGTCCGAACAGAGTATTTGAACGCAACAGATCCATAATTGGGCGGGATGTTAGAATGTGCCATCCACCCGGCAGCGTTCATATTGTAGAACAGATTCTGGAGGACTTTAAAAGTGGAAAGGAAAACAAAGCTGTTTTCTGGATGTCGGGATTCCAAAAACACAGATTTATTCTCATTGAATATTATGCAGTAAGAGGCAACAATGACGAATACCTTGGTGTGGTTGAAGTTACACAGGATATTACGGGTATCCGTAAACTTGAAGGAGATCAACGCTTACTTTCATATGAAAATAAATAGTAGTACATTAGTCTTTATTTAATATATAATAATATGGCAACATACGAAAAATCGAAGGTTATCGACCTTGAGAAATCAATAGACTACGCTTCAGGCGGGGTTGTAAGCAAACAAGTTACAAAAAATAAGGCAGGAAATATTACTATTTTCTCATTTGATAAAGATCAGGGGCTGACTGAGCACTCTGCTAATTACGATGCTTTTGTTCAGATTCTTGATGGAAAAGCTGAAATTATTATTGCAGGGGAATCTCATCATTTAGAAACCGGCGATTGCATAATTATGCCGGCTAAAATTCCTCATGCTTTAAAAGCAACCGAAGCATTTAAAATGCTTCTCACAATGATCAGAGGAGAAGAATAGATTATAAACACTAATTACGCTCCAGCCGGATGGTTTGCTCGCAATAGCGGGCAACCATCTCACGGTGCGTTATAAATATCAGCGTCTTACCCTCTGTTCTTGATAAAAGTCGCTCCATCAACAACCGCTCCGTTTCCACATCAAGCGAAGAACTAAACTCATCTAATAAAAGAATACTGCCCGGGCGAAGTAAACCTCGTGCAATACAAATACGTTGTGCCTGCCCCTCACTTAATCCGGTGCCACGTTCACCGCAAAGAGTTTCAAGGCCCTCCGGCAGTTCGTGAACAAACTCAGCCACTGCAGTATACAACACCTCTCTCAACTCATTTTCCGAAGCTTCAGGATTACCAAGCAACAGGTTCTCACGCACAGTACCGCTCAACAGAGTGTTTCCCTGAGGCACGTAAACCATGTTGGCCCGGGTAAGCGGACTAACTTCAATTCTCTTTTTATCGTTATAAATATAAACTATGCCTTCCTGTGGTTTTAACAGAGCAAGTATTATACGTATCAGTGTACTTTTTCCGGCACCGGTCTCTCCAAGTATTGCCGTTCTGCTACCCTGAGCAAAATTATGTGATAACTTCTTGATCACCTGCCTGTCACCATCCGGATAGCTGAACGAAATACCTTCAACACTTATCCCAACCGATCCGTCAAGAACCTGCTGATTACCCTGAACCTCAGTCTGCAGGTCACCCAATTCACTCAATCTCTCGGCGGAAGTAACGGTATAAACCAGAGAAGGGATGTAGCGACTTAATTCTACCATTGGTCGCTGCACCTGTCCCACCAGCTGCAAAAAGGCTGTCATTACACCAAAGGTTATAGCACCCTCATAAAGTCCGTATACTCCCCAAATAAAAGCGATAGTGTATCCGGTTGCAAAACCCAGCATTACAAACATACGTGAGAGAACAGTAAAGTTTGTACGGCGCATAACTTTTTTATACAATAACAACTGTATATCTCTTAGCTTTCCCGACATTGTCTTGTTTTGATTAAGAGTTTGAATCAAAACCTTATGCTGTATCTTTTCCTGTATATGAGATTGCACATCGCTCTCCAATCCGCGAATTTCTTTAGTATAACGATGAGTTCGTTTAATATACAACTTACTTAAAATCAAAAAAAGAGGCATTATAAAAATAAGCGTCCATGCCAATTGAGCATTTAGTTTAATAAGGAATATAAAAGCAGCAAGAAACTGAAATATTGTTACTACTACAGAAGGCAGTGATCTGCATAAGCCCTCGCCAACAACACGAACATCTTCCTCAATTCTGTTAACTGCATCACCACTATGGAAACTCTCTTTTCCACTCCATGTGCTTATCATGAGATGAGAAAACAGATTATATTTAACCTTGTTTTTAAGATCTGTTTCGGTTTCTGTCTCCAACCTTCCCTTCCAGGCAGACAGTAATGCCTGCAGAATGATTGTCCCAATCAGCAAAAAGATATAATGCTTTATATTTCCCTCAATGGCATGAGAAGCTATATCAATCAGCTGCTTAGATATCCAGATAAAAAACAACCCGGATACAATACTCACCATACCAATCACACTACTTAATATAATACGAAAGCGAAAGCCACGAATATTTTCACGCAGCCAATGCAAGCCTTTAGACCTGAATACGGAAAGCCTATTTAAACTTATCATTCACAATCTGATTTACACCTATAAGTGAATAGTAGATATTATAAAGCACAACACTTCCACCCAAGATAGAAAACAACTTAGCTGCTCTTCTATTTTTCATCCTGAAATTATGATATTTACCGGATAAATAACCTTGCGGACGAGTTTCCCATTTTTTGTCATATCTACCAAAATTACCTTGCGACATTATATCGTTTAATATAAATTCCTGAGAGACCTCTTTAAACTCATCAGTATAAAAAGGAAAAGCATCTTCTTTAAGTCCCATTTGATAAACCGCAATATACCCAAATATTTGCCAGGTACGCAGAAGTCCGAAAGACTCAAGATCACTCTTTAAAATATCTCTGTCTATCTGATTATTAAACTTACTCAGACACATTACCCAATCACAAAGCTGCCTGCACCCCACTCCATCAGATACAAAATGATGAAAAGCATGATAAAAGATATATAAAGCGTTAAAGTTTGGCGGAGGCAGTTTAACTTCAGAATTATTAATTACACCTTTAAACAATTCGCCATCTTCAAGATGGTGACGAGTCCATTTCTGAAACCTGATATTTTTTAATGGATTAGGTACTACTTCAACAACCCTGTGTAGCTCAATATCAACACCCTCTAAAATGAAGCTGAAATGTTTGTGACTCTCTTTTATATTGTTTGAGGCAAGTCCTTTATCAACAACAAGTGAACAAGCCTTTTTATAGTTTTTCTTTCCAATGTAGAGATCAATATCGCCACACTGGCGACGAGTAGGGTTCGGATAAAAAAGTGCTACTCCCTGACCTTTTAAAATTACAGGTTGTAAATCTTCAGTATTAAAAACAGAAAGTAATCGCAATAACCTGTCATTCAATAAAAAATGACTTTGCTCAATCTTTACAACAGTTTGATAAAGTTGTCGCATAATCGCAGTAGGAGGTTGCATGTTTGAAGGCAAATTAGAAACTCCATCAAACACCAATCCGCTAACAGTTTGCCTGGTAGCAGTTTCTACTATCTCATTCCAGTCTGTCTCTCCAGAAAAAAGAGACTCGTCCGGTCTGCTCCCCCACAAACCCGATCTAAGCAAACTAAAAAACTGTTGTTCAGTACGGTTCATTCTTCAATCAATCCTGCATCCAACCAACTCTTTGCAATGTCTTCAGCATCTTCAGTTGCCTGCTCCTGTGTAATATCATATTCCGCAACCAGCAATTCTGCAAGTGTTTCAACATTAAAACTTTTACCCTCAACACTCTGCCATAAAAAGGCTGCTGAAGAGTTAAGTGATATAAGCTTATTGAAATTAATCTGCTCCAGTCCTTCCCCGGATACGATAAATTCATTTCCAACCGTACGTAATTTGAATCCCTGTTTTATATGCATAGCATTTTATGTTAATCTTGTGTAAATAGCTAATATATATCTTCTTAAAGGCAACAACCTACCCCAAACCCTTGCCGAACGTAGCGAAGTTTTACTATTGCAATCGACCAGCCTGCCCTTTCTTATAATGGCAATAGCCCGTCCATAAATATTATCGAGTAAACATTCTTCCGTTTTAGAAATATTACCATCGCCCATTAATGCTACTTTGCCTTCACTTATCTTAATAATCCGATGTAATACAAACAGCTTTGGTGAAATCTCAGCCAAAACAATATCACCCATTCGATAAACCTCCTCTTTTTTCAAAACAACGCTATCTCTATCACCCTTTATAAACGGCAACATACTATTACCTTTTGCTCTGATTGTAACTTCACTGCCTTCAGACAGAAGCTTGGCAACTTCGGGTAACAATATTTCATTAGACAGCGTTACACTTCTCATTTTATTACCTTATTGTTTTAGCACATAGTTCTGCAGCTTCTTTATCAGGCAAACATCGGAGTTGGTAACAATTAACTTCCGTTACAAGCTTTTCTACTGTTTTATGAATGCCGGCTGCAATTTTCTCTTCCCATCTCATATTTGAGCAAGCGGGTAGTACCACAGAATATGCCTGTAGCAAAGGTAATTTTTTTATTTGATTTTCCGGAGCCTGCTGTAATTTAACTATACCCTTTAAAAACGCCTCTTCATTGCGGTAACATGGGGTCTTACCACTCCAGGGAGATCCGTACACTATAGCTTCATCATCAATAATACGAACTACAGGGTTATCATCATTTAATAGTTTACTACCCTCAATGTGATCAAGCCACAACCGGCTATGCGTACTTTTTCCGGTACCGCTTTTCCCTAAAAACATATAACCACTGCCATCATTTTTAATTACCGACGCATGCATCATAAGAGTATCGAGACCTGCTGTTGAAAATGCATACAATAACATCAGACAGTTATTAAGGTAAAAATATTGACGCGCTGTATTATCAGGGAACAACACTTTTGCATCACGGAAGCTTTCATCAACATCCATTATACAATATTTGGCACACCCCGGCGGAGCAATTTGAATTCTGAAGTTTCCCGCTTCCGATTTCATTACATGTATTGAAGCAATATCATCATCAAACTTCCCCACAAGCTTATAGTCCTCATTCTCCTGTATCTCATCCTCCACAGAAAGGCTAAAGAGATAGTCACCATCCCCTCTATCAATACAGAAAGGGGCTAAGCTACTCAACCCCTTTTCCTCTAATAATAAATTTGAATAGGATAACCGGAAACGATGCCCGGCTACCCGATAATAAATTTCGTTTTTCAATCTTCTATAAGTGTATTTTTTAGTTCTTATATTGAACCGGGCTCAATTTCGCCACCATCTCCCGGATTAAGGTGCTACTGCTCCTGCTCCCCATTGAGTTAAACGGATAAAGTAACTGAACCCAGCGTTAAATCCGTCGGATAAAAAGGGTGCAGATGTACCACTTGAAAACAGACTTTGCGGAGTGGTGCTTTCACCAACATAGGCTTGAATACGAAGAGCCTCATTCTCATTAAACCCATCAACAGGAAGAATTGGAAGGTAAAAGTCAAAATCGAGTGCACTAACTCCATCAGCAAAAGTGACAGGTACAGTTCCTTGTTGAGCAATAGGAGTTAAAACATCACTATCCAGGTCTTCTAAACGCGCAGTAGTTGTAAAGTAGTTTACTAAAGTAATATTAACACCACCATCATCACTCGTAACCTTATCAAGGCTAATTTCACCTACTCTTGGGAAATTATCAACAAAATCATTTCTAATATGAAACCTGATAACACCCCCCAAATGCTTATAACTTAAATCGATACTATTATCACTTTCGTCACCAATTGTGACATTTTCTGCTTTTGCCTTCATAAATAAATTACGACCTAGATAAGCCGAAGAAATTCCATCAATTGGATCTGGGGCTTCTAGTGAAGCAATATAGTTTGTTCCATCCCAGGTCCATCCCGCGGCAGGGTGTAAACCATAAACTGTATAGGTACCTTCTGGTATTCCATCACTTGCAGTAAATTCTGCTACGTTTGAAGTGTCACCCACTTCTACATTAGCTGTATAAGTGATCTCAGTTCTCACAGATGTTTCAGTATCAATAAATACTAATTTCACCTGATCCCCATCATGCCAGTAAAACTTTTCCCCTTCTGTTGCATAGTCTACATTATCCTCTATAACACCTGCTCTTGTAGATGGGGTTTCATCTGCAAAATTTCCAAATACTCCACTCACTACCGGTGTGTACTTTTTAACATCAGGAACAGATTCTGTTATTTCCTCAATATTGCTGCATGAAGCGAGAACGAATAGTGTAGCGACTGCGATTAAATAATATATTTTTTTCATTTTAAATATCCTTTTATTTGTTATACTTTAAAGATTTAAATTATAAATCAATATTAATCTCCCCAACCACCGCCGGGCGGCAAGTCTCCTCCACTAGCACATAGAATTCCTTCTACTTTCATCTCAATCACCTCAATAGCAGGCTTTATATAAGCCTTGTTCACTTTCATTGCAGAACTGTTTTTCTCCTTAATTGCTTCCATTATTAAATATTTTTGTTATTAAACACTAAACTAGCTCTGATAAGTTGTCATTCGTCAGCGGACAAGTTGTAAATGGACGAAGTCAACATTTCAAATAAAAAACAATACATGTTGTACTTTGTTCACAAAAAAAAACTTTTAACTAATATATTTT